>SKOK01000071.1 GCA_007120085.1 Bacteroidales bacterium
AGAAATATCCAATGGTGTCGCCTGAAATGATTCAGGGTTCAGAGCCTGGTCTGCCACTTGCAAACTCCGAACTCTAAACCCTGAACTTCAAACTTCAAACTTCAAACTCCGAACTCCAAACTCCAAACTCCAAACCCTGAGCCCTGAACTCCGAACCATACGGCTCAGGCAAAAACTACCTGCTCCTGTCAGGATAAGGCGGGATCGGGTGAATGATCTGGTCGTACTCTTCCATGAGCCTGAGCGCTTCCTGGATGCCACGGTTCAGCTGCTGGTCAATGCCATCGAACTCCATGGCCGGGTCATTTTCAACATAGATATCCGGATGTACTCCAATGCCTTCAATGATCCAGTCTTCGCCGCGGATGTCATAAGGTGCAAACTCAGGTTTTGAGAGGGTAGCACCATCGATGAAGGGTAATGAGCCGCGGATGCCAACCACGCCACCCCAGCTGGTGGTTCCGATCAGTGGTCCGAGGCCAAGCTTCTGAAACTGGAATGGAAAGAGGTCGCCATCAGATGCGGAATACTTGTCAATGAGGCAAACCTTAGGCCCCAGGTGGATCTCACGTGGCCGCGTAGTGGGTGCGGTATTGCGCGACATGGAGAGGCCTGTCAGCTCGCGTGCCAGGCGTTCGATCAGCATGGGCGATACGTTACCACCGCCATTGCCGCGCACATCAATGATCAGGGCTTCCTTGCGCAATTGCGGATAAAAGTGCTTCACAAATTCATTGAGTCCGCCCGGGCCCATATCTGGCACATGGATGTAACCCACGCGACCATCGGTGGCTTCCGACACCTTGCGGATGTTTTCCTGTACCCAGTTATAATAGTACAAGTCGGCCTCATCGCCAATGGGCACAACGATGACGTCCCTGGCACCTTGCTCACGGGGCCTGTCATTCACACGCAACTCCACCTGCTGCCCGGCAGTACCTATCAAAGCTTCAAAGATATTTGACATCTCGTTGGCCGGATGGCCGTTAATGGCAATGATGTAATCGCCTTCGTTGACGTTCACACCCAGCTCAGTGAGTGGCGAGCGGCGCGATGAATTCCAGTTTTCACCTTTCAGGATGCGGTCAATCCTGTAATATCCTGAAGCATCATGGCTAAGCTCGGCACCAAGCAAGCCCATTGGGATACGCTCTGCCTGCGGCACATCACCACCGCCCACATAGGCGTGCCCCACATTGAGTTCACCAATCAGTTCACCCAGTATATATGTAAGATCCAGGCGGTTATTTACATGATCAACCAGCGGCCTGTATTTTTCGCGCATGGCCTCCCAGTCAACGCCATGCATGTTGGGCGCATAAAAGAAGTCACGCATCTGGCGCCAGGTCTCATTGTATATCTGAACCCACTCTTCTTTCAGGTTAACCCAAACCTTCATGTTCGAGGTATCAACGAAGTTATTCGCCGTGAATGACGAGCGTGGCAGGTCTATCACAGCATACCTCCCGCGGTCAACCACGACCATTTTCTTCTGATCGGCGCTGATCCCGTAACCATTAACCTGTGCAAGCGAACTCTCTTCGCGGCTGTCCATATTAAACATCATCAGCGATGAGCGGTTTTCGCCAAACGACCACTTCATGTAATAGATATTGTTGCCAACAACATTGATGGCAAAGTAGTTCGCAACATCAACAGGCAATACGGCAATCCGGTTTTTGATGTTTTCACGATCAACCACGATGCTTAATTCACCGTCGTTGCTGTCATTTGCACCTGCGTCATCGTCTGTTCCGTTTCTGATCTCCACCTCGTCGTTTTCGGGCTCAAGGAATGAAGGTACATCGTGGCGCAGGGTAATGAAATATATCCTGCTCATATCGGTATATGCATGGTTCCATTCCGTGCGGCTGTAAATCGGGTTGAAATCGCGGTTTGATGAAAAGAACAGGTATTTTCCTTTGTCACAGAATGATGGACTTGATGATGCATACCAGCCATCAGTAACGGGAAAGTTTTCACCATTTTCAAGGCTATGAAGAAAAATGCGGGAGTAGTGCTCCGTTTCGGGACGTGTCCAGGTAACCCATCGGCTGTCGGGCGACCAGTTGAACTGCGTAATCTCAAACGATTCTGCCTGATCCACCATAGTCACTTCTCTGGTGTTGATATCCACATATTGCAGCCTGAGCATTTTGTCTGACCAAAGGATCTTTTCGCTATCGGGCGACCATTGCAAGCTATATTTATAAGTGTCGGCATTTGTGGTGATCTGAATCGGCTCAGCGCGGCCATCCTGCTGCAGGATGTATATTTCATCTTCGCCAGATGCATCCGAAACATAGGCTATGTATTTGCCATCGGGCGACCATGTCACATTTCTCTCGTGCACACCCGGTGTTTGTGTGAGGTTACGGGTAATTCCGCTTTTTACCGGAACGCTCCACACATCTCCCCTGGCGCCAAAGCTGATGCGCCGGCCATCGGGCGACAGGGAAGCCGAACGTATCATCTGCGAAGCATCCTTTCGCTGGTTGCGGCTTAACGCAAAATCCTCGGCAATCACAACCGGTATGCGTGTAACTGTTTCGGAAGCAAGATCAAACAGGTTCAGGTATCCCCCATTTTCAAAAATTATTGCATCACCACCCAGGGATGGGAATTTGATGTCAAACTCCTGGAAATGCGTCAGCTTGCGTGTCTGACGGGTAATCTGATCATATACAAAGAGATTCATCCGGCCATCACGGTCAGACAGGAAATAAACCCTGTCATCAACCCACATCGGGAATATGTCCTGCGACTTGTGATCTGTGAGGTTTACCGTCGTTCTGTCGTTAAGGTCGTGCAGCCAGATATCGTCGGCCATTCCACCGGCATAATACTTCCAGGTGCGGAACTCGCGGAACACGCGGTTATATACAAACTGCTGACCGTCATCAGAAAAGCTGATCCATCCACCTTCCGGCACAGGGATCTGCTCAGGCAGTCCGCCATTCACATTTACAGTGTACAAGGCGCCTTTAAATGAATTGAACGACCGCTTGCGCGAACGAAAAACGATGTGCTCATCATCTTTCCAGGTCATCACGATGTTGTTGGGGCCCATCCTGTCTGACAGGTCATCGCGGCCCAGCGTGGCCGTAAAGGTAAGCCGCCTGGGTACACCACCCTGCGATGGCATCACATAAACCTCTGTGTTGCCATCATACTGTCCGGTAAAAGCTAGCTGGGTGCCGTCCGGACTAAAGCGGGCAAACATCTTGTAGCCGGGATGATTGGTAAGTTTCCGGGCAAGGCCACCACCGCGTTCAACAGTGTAAAGCTCTCCGGCGTAGGTAAATACAACCTGGTCGCCGTGCAGTGCGGGAAACCGCAACAGGCGAGCCTCTTCGGCCATCACATTGCCGCAAATGAGCGTGAAGACCATAAGTGCTAAGCTTGCAAATAATGTTTTTTTCATAAGATTGGAGGTTAGATGTTGGATGTTAGATATTAGATGTTGGATGTTAGATATTAGATGTTGGATATTAGATGTTAGATAATTGGAAACTAGAAATTAGAAATTGTTTTTCCTTTTGCAGGCAAATATAATGATTTTGATATTTCGCTTGATTTTTTTCTTTGCTTTAAACATTATTAACCCTGAAGCGTTATAAGTTTATAAAACTGCATTTATAATTGTTAAATAATTAACATCTTTTAGTTCACTTAAATATTTAATTATCATGGAAGAAAACAAAGTAAAGCAGGAAGAAGTTCTTAGGATGCCATTAATCGGAGACACAGCGCCTTCGTTCAAGGCTAAGACAACCATGGGAGAGATCAATTTCCCTGAAGATTACAAAGGCAAATGGGTGATTCTGTTCAGCCACCCTGCTGATTTTACCCCGGTTTGCACCACTGAGTTCATGACATTCGCCCACATGCAGGAAGATTTCCGCAAGCTCAATACTGAGCTCATTGGTTTGTCGATCGATAGCATTTATGCGCACATTGCCTGGTTGCGCACCATCAAGGAAAAGATTGAGTTCAACGGAATGAAAAACATCGAAGTGATGTTTCCGGTGATTGAAGACCTTAAGATGGATGTATCGAAAATGTTTGGAATGGTACAGCCCAACGTATCCACCACGCAGGCAGTACGCGCAGTGTTCATTATGGACCCCGAAGCCAAAGTAAGGGCTATCTTGTATTATCCGCTTACCACTGGTCGCAACATGGATGAGATCAAGCGTATGATCATTGCCATGCAGAAAGCGGACAAAGAGCAGATCGCCACGCCAGCCAACTGGCAACCCGGCGACGACGTGATCGTACCTCCTCCCGGCTCATGTGGCTCTGCCAAAGATCGTGTTGAATCACAAAGTGATGACCAGTATTGCCTCGATTGGTTCATGTGTTTCAAAAAAGAGAAAAAATAACAAGGCAGTAAAAAGCCATTTATTTCGTTAGGGGGAAAAGTATTATACTTTCCCCTTTTTTTTTTATGTTTTCTTGTTGCGAATTGATATATTTCATATATTTGGAGTGCATTTAAGTTACTAAATCTATTTACTAAAAATTCCAGGCTTATGAAAAAAATGATTCTCTCTTCCCTGTTTGTATTGTTGGGATTATTCTGCATTCAGGCTAATGCAAACGCCTATTATCTTGACAATGACGCAGTTGATCAAATGTTTGCCCAGGCAGAGCAGGTTGATTTGATGGCAATGCACAGCATGTCGCCCATGACTGCCTCCACGAGCACTTCCATGCTCAGCGCGCAAGACAAAGATCCTGTCATTGCATTTGTATTGGCGTGGGCTATCGGTTACCTGGGTATTCACCGTGCATACCTTGGTACTTCAACAGGTACCATCGTAGCATACATTCTTACGCTTGGTGGATGTGGAATTGTAGCTTTTGTTGACTGGGTGGTCCTTTTGATAGGGCTCATCAACAACGACATCAGCAAATACATAGACAATCCCAGCTTCTTTATGTGGTAAGGGGCTTAATCTGAATAGTTAGCTGACACATCAAGAAGCAAATGAGCTATTGCCGTCTGGAGATTTTCCAGACGGCTTTTCATGTTTTCGGAAGTGAGGTCACCTGCCTGTTTAATTCCCCCAAAATAAAACGCCTGGAACGCACCCAGGCCTGCAACCACACTGGCCACATAAAAACCGTTGTAAGCAAGCAACCCAAAACCTGCCAGGCCAGCAAGCTGCGAAAAAGCATTCAATGCTCCCCAGCCAGGCTCACCGGCATAAAGCTGACCTGCACCCGGAATAAAAGTTGACCACAACCTCGCCTTCTCCGGATCCTTGTCAGCACGCAAAAGACCTTCCTCCAGTATTTCATCATAAGTCCGCATTGTTTGCCGGTACATCAGGCTGTCAGCTTGAACACCCTTTAACCACAACTGCAGGTGCTCACGCAAGTCCTCCCACCTGCCAAGATCAGCCAGCACCAGCCCCTCAAGCAGGTAAAGCCGCGGCTGACCCGTCAACCCAAAATTTTGCCTTAACTGCATCAGGGAAATGTATGCATCATCAGAAGCACGATCCATGTAGGCACAAAAAGCCATTTGATACAATATTTCCAGCCGCAAAGTATCATCTCCACGAAAAACCAGCGAACGGCGCAGGTCATTACGTGCTTTGGAAAAATCGCCGATTTGCTTGAGAGCCTCCACTTTGCCAAGGTTTGCCCTGACACGCTCAACCGGTGAGTCTGAATGGAAAATGACACGCTCGTAAGCAATGGATGCCTCAAAATACATCCCCTTGCCAAACAGGCTGTCTGCCTGATGCATCAATCCCCTCTCACTTGCCGATGCATCAGTTAAAGGCGTTGCGCAAAGGAATATGCAGATCAAACAAAATGCGTTGATCCATCTCGTGACGAAACTCATTATTAACCCTTCTGGCAGCAGTTACACTGCCCATTATATTGCCGGCATAAAACACAGTTGATACTGTTGCCGATATGATAAAGAGGGGGCTGCGCAGTCCGCCGCCCCTGTAAAAATCATAACTGGTAAGTCCAAAAGCGGCCATATACAAAAAGCTCACAATCCCCTCGGCAGGTTTTCCGGCATATACCCTCCCCAAACCGGGTATGGCCGCCGACATCATTCCGGCCAGGAACGGACTCTTCGGGTTTGTGCTTTTCAGCACATCATAGTGATTAAGCATACGGCCTTCCTGCAAGGCCATTACATGAAAAGTTCCAGAAAAATATCCGGCATGCTCTTCAAAGCCAGCAAAATCGCGCCGGAGCAAGGAAATGCCGCCGAGCTGAAACTGTTTCATGGCCGCGTGCATCGATCCCCGTTCAACTGGCAAGCCTTCAAGTACCGAAACAGATTGGGTCAGGTTGCCAGTATGCGCAAGGTTATAGGCACCAAAAAAGTGCGCCTTATGGAATACAGGGCTTCCCGCGCTTACCTTAAGCAAACTAACCGCTGAAGTCGCTAACTCCATCTGACGATATAAAACCCATCCCTTAAGATAGTTAACCGAATCAACCCAGTGCCCTGCCGGTGCCAGGCGCTCAAGCAGGTAAAGGCTTTCAGCATAATCATCGCGACTTACCAGGTAAAGGATAAAATCAAGCTCGTCCCGAAAAGAGTCTGCCCCCTTGTCGTCAGCTTGCACAAAAAAAGCATTGGCATAGGCTTTTGCTTTGCTGCCCATATTTTCCCACATGCCATCATTGCCGGTCAAACACACCGGGGTGAAGGCAAACAATATGGCAATCAACAACTGCTTCATTCCTTGTTTCTCCTGTAAATTCCCGGGTCTTCGTGCACCTTGCCTGTTTGTTCATTAAAGTGCATTGGATGGATATCGAAGACCGCAACCCTGTTGCAACGGAACAGCCTGTCGGCAGTAGCTGCAACACCAACCACCAGGCCATATTCGCTGATCAGCGACTTGCTGAATGATGAGCACGAAGGATGGTACAAACACTCGGAAGGCAGCTGCGGTGACATAAACCGCTGATAAGCAAACATCATCCCTCCAAGTGCCAGGCTGAAAGGGTTATAGCGTGCAACAAAGCTATCTCCGGCTGTTTGCATAAAAGATATGTCCTTGCCTTTTGTCTCAACTGCATCTCCAAAGCGCCCCTTGATCAGGGATGCATCGCTTAAATGCTTTTGTCCGTAAGAATTGCCGACCGTAAAGAGGGTGAACAGCGAGACCAGGACAGCTAACTTGATATTTTTAATCAATGATGTTTGCATCTTCAGGAATTTCAAAATCAAACCATGAACTAACCGCGCGCCTGTTCATGCGCACCTCAGACAGGATCACCCTGTTGATGATCGAATCACCACCCGGCAAATAGTTGAACTCTGTTAAGCGCATGGGTAAGATTATGTCTGCAAATATCTCATATTCTGAATAATAAACTTTTTTGACAAGTTTGCCGCCTGCGTCAAAATAACCTGCATAAATCGGCATATAATCTTCGTGCACAAGCTCAATATGAGAGAACAGGTGGTTGAGTTGTGAAGGAGGCATCCACTCAGTGATCATCAATGCACCATCAAACTCAACTTTTTGCCTGGTGAAGCCCATCTCTGCAAGGCCCATATCCTGTGTTTTCCCATTAAGGAAATAATAGATCAGGTTATTCTCAGAACTATATTCGAGGCTTTGCGTGCGATAAACGGTGTTCTTTTCCGGGTCATATATGGTAAGCTCGCCCAGGCGATTTGTGATCATCACCTGGTTAACAGGCGCTTCCAACCTCGTAACCAGCCTGCCATCAAGCGACTGGTAGAACAGTTCAGCTGTTAGGCCTGCAGCCCTGCCTGCCTGCAGGCTGTGACTTTCCATGCGAAGCATGATCCTTTCAACACCAAAGTAGGAAAACCCGGCAAAAAAAGGCGCTATCAGAATGATTATTGCTGCTATTGCTCGTTTATGCATATTATTTCCTTTCTTTCTGTAAAACAATTCTAAACGTAGTGCCCTGGTTTACAGCGGAGTGTTTCACAAACAACTTGCCCCCGTGATAGTTTTCAATGATACGCTTGCTTAGCGAAAGACCAAGGCCCCAGCCATTTTTCTTACTTGTAAAGCCAGGCTTAAAAATGGCCTTATGCTGTGATGCAGGGATGCCCATCCCATCATCGGAGATGTCAATGACGACCTCCCCTGCCCGATCTTCAACCGAAAGGTAAATCTGGCCTCTTCCCTTCATGGCATCGATGGCATTTTTGATGATATTTTCGATCACCCAGCCAAGGAGGTGTTCGTTATGCGGCACAATGACAGACTCCTGAGGCACGGCCAGCTTGAAAGACACATTTCTCGGGGTGCGTTTTTTCATGTACTCAACCACCTCCGCAACAGGCCCGATTAAATCAGCCGGTTTTAGTTTAGGTGGCGAGCCGATCTTCGAAAACCGCTCCGTAATGTTCTCCAGGCGTTTGACATCCTTTGATATTTCATCCATGGTCTCATCGTCAATACCTTTCATTCGCAAAATTTCCATCCATGCGATCAGCGACGAAAGAGGAGTGCCCAACTGGTGCGCCGTTTCCTTTGACATACCCACCCAAACCTGGTTCTGCTCGGCATTGCGGGCGATGCTGAAGAGCACATAAGCCACAAACAGCAAAATGCCGATGGCAAGAAACTGTGCCAACGGATAATACCTCAGCAAAGTGAGCAGGAAAGAGCTGGAATAATACACATAGCATTGGCCGTAAGTTGGAAGGGTAACAGCCAGGTAACGATGTTTGCCAGCCATCGAACGAATAAGTCGTTCCACCTCTTCTTCATTGCCAAAGTCAACACCCTGGATGTTGCCATAGGCAATCAGCTCATTGCCTGCGCTGTCAACAACGATAACCGGAACAGTGGCCGAATTGATCACTATGTCTGATATGAATGAATCAAGAAGATCGTCGAGCACATCCTTGAGCTCCGTATAAACCTTTGAGTCCTGATAATATATGTATCGTTGCCCACCAACAATCGGGAAAGGCAATGGCGGATATTTTGAGAAGTATTCAGCAAGCTCACCTTCAAGCTGCCTGTAATGGGAGAATCGATCATCGAGGTTGATGGAGGTGATCACTTCGCCATGTTCGTCAGTCATGATCAGTGGTATGGTGGTATTGCTCAATAAAATATTGGTGTAGATTGTCAGATCTTCACGGCTGACGTTTTCGCGGTTCAGGCGGCCATACACCTGTGTGATCAGCTCCACCCTATTGGTTTCTTCACGCTGAATGATGTCAAACAGCCGCTCGCTGTCACGCAACAGTGTTTCGCGCTTGCGAATGGCATCGACCCAGAGCTCTACGCGTTGCCGCTCGTCGCGCGCAATCTTCCTGACCATGATGTCACTATAATATAATGATGCCAGTACAATGACAGCGGCAAAAACCAGCAAATACAGCTTCCACTTCTGTTTAAGCGAATAAACCTGTAAACCCGTTATTTTTCCAAGAACACCCACAACTTTTCAAAATTATTAATATCCATCAAAAATAAAACAATTCTGTTACATGTTTTATTATAAGTATGATTATTATTGAACAATGAATAACTTCTGCACATTAATTAATATTCGTTCGATTATGCTTATTTTTGCAAAACAATAGAACTTTTATCATAACCACATTCAAGTCAACCAACGACAATGACCTTTATTAACAACGTAATTGCCTGGTACTTTAAGAAAAGAATACCCCGGATTGAGCATTTCAAAACAAAACCTGACGAGATGCAACTGGATGTATTCAATAGTCTTATTGAGGCTGCCAAAGACACGGAATGGGGCAAAAAGTACGATTATCCTGGCATCAAAAACTACAATGATTACCGGTCGCGGGTTCCATTGCAGGAGTATCATCATATCAAGCCTTACGTTGACCGTTTGCTAAAAGGAGAACAAAACCTGCTTTGGCCAACAGAAATACAATGGTTTGCCAAGTCTTCAGGCACAACAGGCGATCGAAGCAAATTTATCCCAATCAGCCAGGCAGCATTGTCAGAGTGTCATTACAAAGCGGGCAAGGATGTACTTGCCATTTACTGCTATAACAACCCTGAATCCAGGATCTTTGATGGCAAGGGGTTGATCATGGGAGGCAGCCATAAGGTCAGCGAGCTCAATCAGAAGGCCTATTTTGGAGACCTCTCTGCCGTTTTGCTTCAAAATGCCCCTGCTTACAGCAATTTTCACCGGATCCCGGAACTTTCGCTTGCACTCCTTGACAACTGGGAAGAGAAGCTCGACAGGTTGGCTCACTCCACCTACAAGGAAAATGTTACCAACATCAGCGGGGTGCCCTCCTGGAACCTCTTGCTATTGAAGCGCATCCTGGAGATCACCGGCCTTAGCGACATCACAAAGGTATGGCCCAAGCTGGAGCTGTTCATTCACGGCGGCGTAAACTTTGCCCCTTACAGAAGCCAGTTTGAGCAACTCATCCCATCTGAAAAAATGAACTACCTCGAAACATATAACGCATCCGAAGGCTTTTTCGGAATACAGGACAATCCCGATGAAAGTGATATGCTGCTCATGCTGGATTATGGCATCTTCTATGAGTTTATCCCAATGGATGAATTTGAAAAAAACAATCCTGAAACCATTACGCTGGCCGATGTAAACACCGACACCAACTATGCAATGGTGATCAGCACCAATGCTGGTTTATGGCGTTACATCATTGGCGACACAATCCGGTTCACCAGCCTGAGTCCCTTCAGAATAAAGATATCCGGCCGCACCAAAAATTTCATCAATGCCTTTGGTGAAGAACTCATTGTGGACAATACCGACTCAGCACTTCAAACAGCCTGTGATAAAACGGGGGCGATCATTTCAGAATACACGGCCGCTCCTGTTTACATCAAAGACAAAGAAGCCGCAGCCCACGAATACATCATCGAATTTGAAAAGGAACCAGACAATCTTGATGCTTTTATAGAAGCACTTGATGAGAAGCTCAAAAACCTCAACTCAGATTATGATGCCAAGCGCAGCGCCGACTTGATGCTGCAAAAACCAAGGGTCATAAGCGTTCCCAAGGACACATTCTTTAAATGGCTCAAGTCCAAAGGGAAAATTGGCGGGCAAAACAAAGTGCCACGGCTCTTTAACGACAGGAAGTATGTAGATGAGATTCAGGCCTTCCTGAAAAAATAAGCATTTCATTATCAATAAAAAATTGTATTGTATCTTTGATTTTTATCTCAAACTTATTGACAGACCAATGCACATTGCTATTGCCGGGAACATAGGATCAGGAAAGACAACCCTTGCAGGTTTGCTTTCAAAGCATTACAA
>SKOK01000190.1 GCA_007120085.1 Bacteroidales bacterium
AGCGACTACCTGGAAAACATCACACATTCCATCTGCACTTTGGAGTTTGAAGTCCATCGTCCGCTTTATGAATGGTTTCTCGACAACCTGGAGATCACCGGCAGCAGGCCCAGGCAATACGAATTTGCCCGCCTCAACCTCAGCTTTACGGTGATGAGCAAGCGCAAGCTGCTCGAACTGGTGCAGGAAAGGCATGTGAAGGGCTGGAACGATCCGCGGATGCCCACCATATCGGGACTGCGCCGCCGCGGATACACGCCTGCATCCATCAGGACATTTTCTGACCGCGTAGGCGTTGCCAAACGCGAAAACGTGATCGACCTTGCCCTGCTGGAACACTGCATCCGTGAAGACCTCAACAAAAACGCACCCAGGGTGATGGCCGTCCTTGACCCGGTGAAGCTTGTCATTGAAAACTATCCGGACGACAAAGTGGAAACCTTTGAAGCCACCCGCAATCCCGAAAACCCGGAAGACGGACACCGCCCGGTGCCTTTCAGCAAAACGCTGTACATCGAGCGCAACGACTTCATGGAAGACCCGCCAAAGAAATTCTTCCGCCTCGCACCAGGCCGCGAAGTGCGCCTGAAATATGCTTACATCATAAAATGCGAAAGCATTATCAAAGACGACAATGGAGACATCACCGAGATCCGCTGCACCTACGACCCCGAAACCAAAAGCGGGATGGGAAGCACCAGGAAGGTGAAAGGCACCCTGCACTGGGTGAGTGCTGAGCACGCCTTAGAGGCTGAGGTAAGACTGTACGACAGGCTGTTCAGTGTGTCCGACCCCGATGATGTGGACGAAAATGGCAGCTTCAAGGATCATTTGAATCCCGAATCACTGACAACGATCAAAGGCCTTATAGAACCCAGTGTGAAAGAGGCGAAAGCAGAAGAACGCTTCCAGTTTGAACGCACCGGTTATTTCTGCATTGATCCCGATAGTAAACCCAATACGCTCATTTTTAACCGCACTGTCAGCCTGCGCGACTCATGGACCAAAATGAATAAATGATCGATGCTCACAAAGATCCTATGTCGAACAGCAATGTCAGTTTGTGTACACTTCCGGACAATTTGTAAGAATATCGTACACCATAGGTGTACATAGCCATATCGCGGGCTTGCTTACTTTTTGAATATTAGGGAAATAAAATTTTTGGAGCATAAATTGATATAGTAACAACATTATTAACTTAATTTATGTTGTTATGAAAAATAGCATTTTATTGTTTGCAATGTCTTTCTTGCTTTTATCAGCCTGCGAAAAAGATTCAGATTATGATCCTGCCCCCCCTGTTGAAGAAGAAGAGGCTGTTTTGTGGGAGCCTGTTAACGGCATGCATAGCGTTGGTGTACTTAATCTTCATATGACTGAAAATGAGCTGATGGCCCTAACCAGTAACCACTTTTTCACCATTGATCCGGAAGAAATGACATCAGAAGAGTATTTTCTGGGTGTCTTTAGTGAAGCACAGGCAACGGAAATTAACGATCAGTTTTTTGTAAAGATTGAATCTTCCATGATCTTTGTTTACAACACGAAAAACCCTGATCAATATGCAAGTTTCGACATCAGCGAAATATTCCCTGATTTTGGGAAGTTCTTCTTTCCACCTGCATGGCTGGGAGATGTCATTGTTTCAAATAATCAAAATGTATTCCTGACAGTTTATCGGCCTAAAATTGATGGAATTTATATGCCAGAGCCACGCCTGCTTTTGTTCAGGGCTGAAAAAAACACCGCAGGTGAAGTATCTTTAGATGATTTCATTGAGTCAGCCATTGACACCGACTATATTTTTGGCGATCTCACAGGCATCTATTCATGCGGTGAAAATTTTCTCATCTCACTAAATCCATACACATACAAGGTTAAACCTGATGGAAGCTGGGAGCTTGTTTTTGAGGGCCAGATCTTCGATTTTATCGAGCATGATGACATGTTGATTGGTTTCAGTGATGATGACCTTCTTGTATCTCATGATGATGGCAGCAACTGGGATATATTGACATCCAGTTTCCCGCTTGGTTTGAGGCCCTGGCAGCAAAAAGGTTTTAGCCTGAACGACCGCTTGCTTGTATGGGATACTTACGAGATCAGACAAATCAAGTTTACAGATACAGGGCTTGATTTTGTTTCTTTCTGCACAGAAGGGCTTGACCCTGGTCCCGGGAGAAACATACACCGCCTTATCATGAGTGCAGAATATATGTTTGTTGGCACACAACAGGGATTGTATTACAAACCGTTGGACGATTTTTGGGGTTCAACACCGGAAAACTAACATGTCACCCATAAGCAAAACCCGACACTGAATGTCCTATTCTTAAAATGCTTGCACTAATTGGGTGTCATGACCCTGTCTTTCTTGTGAACCAACAGTGCTTCAATCGTGTTTATTAAGAAAAAACACTGTTATGAAGATTTGTTGGTTCGCAATCATTACGGGCATTGCCGTTATACTTCTTGGAAATGAAGTTTTTGCTGCTTCGCCCGATCCTTTTCAACAGTATGAATTTCAGCGCCTGGATATCAACCGTTCGGCCATGCTGGTTTTGGGCTCGTGGGCCGTTGGAAATATGCTGGTGGGCACCTATGGCCATTTTAATACCACTGGCCAGGCCCGTGAATTCCATCAGTTCAACTTTATGTGGAATACGGTGAATCTTGGGATTGCCGCATTCGGATATTACCAGGCTGCAACTGCTGATCCCATGGCTTTGGGACACGTGGGTATTTTAAAGGAACACAATACGCTGCAGAACATTTTACTGCTAAACGTAGGCCTGAACGTAAGTTATATGGCCACCGGGCTTTACCTGAGAGAGCGCTCCAAGAACTCAATAAAATATAGCGATCGCCTCAAAGGCTATGGCAACAGCCTGCTGCTGCAAGGCGCCTTCCTTTTCTTGTTTGACACGAGCCTGTTTTTCATCCATCGCAGCCATGCCAATCTGCACCTGTTTCCCCAGCTCGAATCGCTGGCTGCCGGCGGTGC
>SKOK01000088.1 GCA_007120085.1 Bacteroidales bacterium
ACTGCTTTGCCATCTCTGAAGAATCCAAAGTCGGGCCACCACAGTTCTGCGTCATTTTTTACCCTGTCGGATGAGAAGTGGTTTTTACCGCTGCCGCGGGTCACAAAGAGGCTAAAGGAGTGTCCGCCGTGGTAGGTATTGCTGCCGGCCCTGGCAGGACCGGGATCATATTGGAAGCTGTCGTTGCCGCCTTCATCAATGAATATGGAGAAGGAGTTGTGGGCGCTGGCGCCCAGCGAGAAGCTGGAGCCGCCGTTGTAGTGGTCGTCGCCGCCTTTGTCGATGAAAAGGGACACGCTCTCATCCCAGGCCAGTCCGATGCTGGCCATGTGTCGTGTGAGGTATGTGTCGTTGCCGCCATCTTCGATGAAGTTGCCGATGGCCTGATGTGCGCTAAACCCCTGGGCATATCGTGAGCCGATGTAGGTGTCGTTGCCGTTGCCGCCGGCCCTGAAGACGCCCATCCCATAGTAGTAGCCGCCACCCTGTGCGAAGCTGCCGGCTTCCCAGGCGTTGTTACCACCGCCGCTCACCACCATGCCGATGCCGCCACTGGCGATGTTGCGGAAGCCCATTCCCACGCCCTGCGACCAGGCGTCGAAGATGCCGGGATCGCCATAGTTGGTGGGATACTTCCCGGTGGCGAAGCCGTAGTCGTCGCCACCGGCATCGTACAGTATGCCGATGCCGTTCGTAAAGCCGGCGCCCTGTGCGTGCTTTGTGCCGTAGTACTTGTCGTTGCCGGCGGCATCGAAGAGCAGTCCCATGCCAAACAGTCCGACCCCCTGCACGAATTCCTGGCCGTAATACCTGTCGTCGCCGGCCTTGTCAAAGAGGATGCCGATGCCCATATAGCCTGTGCCCTGCGACAGCCGCTGTCCGATGTAGGTGTCGTTGCCGGCTTTGTCATACACCAGTCCGAAGCCCGGCACGCCACTGCCCTGTGCTCCGTAGGCGGCGGTAGACTGGTAGGCATCGTCGCCTTTGAGGTCGAAGATCCAGGCTACGGGACGGTCGAAGGAGCCGGCCACGCCGGCACCGTCGCTGTACAGGTCGTTACCGGCCGGGTCGTAGATGAACCTTACCTCATCGTCGCCCCACCAGTCGTCGCCGGCAGTGCCAAAGCCGATCTTTCCCCAGGGGGTGTCGATCATACGCACCCCGGGGTTGTTTTCCATCCATGCAAACACCTCTTCATAGGTGCCGATGGCAAACTGCAGCAGCGCATCACAGGCCTCGTAAAGGGCGGCCTGGTCAATCCTGCCCCCCAGCTCCAGTGCGCGTTTGTTGCGCTCAAAGCGCCGGCTGTCTGCATCAATGTCGATATAAATATGTTCCGAAAAGGCGTCAAACAGCCCGAAGCGGTGTTCCATCAAAAACTGTTTCTCATCTTCTGAAAAGACATCATAAACAGCCATCAGTTGATTAACGCGACCTTCCATGTGGCCGACAAACCAATCGCGGAAGCCGGCAGGGTCAGCTCCGGTGTCAAGCGGCGCAATGTCGGGGTGTTCCCAGAGGTGCTGCTCGCCCGTCTTGTAGAGCAGGATGTCAGCCAGGCTGATGTCGTGAATGTTTTTGGTGCTCAGAAGGAGATCGCTCAGCGCCGTGGCTATGGGTTCTGTGAGGAAGGGGTCGCGGTGTATGGCGGTGATGATGGGCAGACGGTATCCGTCGTCGGTGTCGTGCAGCTGCTGCAGACGCCGGCGCAGGTCGTCAAACGCCTCTTGGATGTCATAGTTTGTCACCAGCTCTTCTACCCAGGTCTCCCAATCGGGCCGGTCGAAGAGGCCATCCAGGTCGGTGTCTGAGAGGGGTGGAGGGGCTGGCAGCTGGCCGTCGTTGCGCCGACCCAGCACCAGGGTGAAGTCTTTCCTTACCCATTCTTTGGTAACCAGCAGCTCCATCTGTGCGCTGTCGGGCAGGCGGTTGATGAAGCGGTCAGGGGCCGACAGGTACTCTTCGGGGTCGTACTCCCTGTCGTTGGCGCGGAGCTGCTTGTTAACACGCTGCCGGATCAGCGCTATGCTCAGCGTGTCGCCAGGCCGGCAATTGTCGAGTACCGACTGGAACACCTCCTCTGTATCGCCGGATGACTGGTCAAACAAAAAGCCTTCGATGGATATGATGATGTCGCCGCTGCGGATGCCTGCCATTTGTGCGGGGGTACCATCGCGGGTGCCGGATACCAGGATGCCTCCGGCAATGTAGGGCAGGCCTTCAACATGGGGTATGTTGGTAACAACGGAATAGGCAATGCCCATAAAGCCCTTCTCAAATTCCGGGGTGTCGTCGTTGGCCGCCGAACCGCACAGTGGTGCGAACAGCAGGATAAAAAACAATGTCAATAAAAATATGATGCGCATTACAAAACGGGTGTTCGTGTGAAAAATTAATGATGTGAAATTTAATGATGTGCAGATTAATGATGTGCAAATGTACAGATTTCTGATTGTTGATAGCGGGTCAATGTGCAACCATAGCAATGTAATTGCATTGTTCCTGAGTGATGGGCCGGGGGTGAGGGTTGATTAACCCGAAGGAACGTTATACATCCAAAGCGCTGAAGACCGAATTTTCGCTGCGGTACTCCGGCACGATCTGTTTCATTTTGGCTACGAGCTTGAAGTCGTCGCCGTGCAGGGTGAGCAGAAGGAGCTCTTCCAGCTGTTGTGTAACGGTGTCTTTCATGTTGGCACGCACACGGGCGAGCATGATCTTGGGGTGGTAGGTGGGGAGGGTGTTTTCTTCGTTGTTGAGCACTTCTTCGTAGAGTTTTTCGCCGGGGCGCAGGCCAACCTCCTTGATGAGGATGTCTTTGCCGGGCTGCAGGCCGCTGAGGCGCACCATCTTGTTTGCCAGGTCGATGATCTTTACGGGGCTGCCCATGTCGAACAGGAATATCTCGCCGCCTTTGCCCATGGCGCCGGCTTCGAGCACCAGGTTACATGCTTCGGAAATCATCATGAAGAAGCGGGTGATCTCTCTGTGCGTGA
>SKOK01000168.1 GCA_007120085.1 Bacteroidales bacterium
CCATACCGCTTTTCTCGCCAACTTCAAGTTCGTTTATCAAGGTTTTGGCTTTTTGTTCTTCTGCCTCCAACAAACGCAGCGCTGTTCTTACTATTTCGCTAACAGAGGCATACTTTCCCGTTCTGACTTTTTCGTTGACGTAGTTTTCGAAATAATCGCCAAGAAGTATTGATGTGTTTTTTCCCATGGTAGTGTTTTTTGTCAAAAATACCAGCTTTTGGTATTTTCTCCAAATTTATTTGATCTTTTTTCAAGATGGCTTCAAAATAAGTGTAAATTTTAAGCTTGCGACAGCAACCGGAAGCTGAAAAATTCTAAACCATAACGCAGAAAAATTTATCTTTGCAGGTTCACTGATCAACCAATTTAATGGGTTTGTCGATGATCTAATATTGAATCTATCCTGCATTATTCATGCTTTTAATTCAGGTCAGATGCAAGGCGTCGGAAGCCGCCGACATAGTATTCTATTTCAAGGCTTTCGCAACGAAGCAGATGGCCTGAAGTAAAAGCACCAGAAAAAAGCAAACAAATTGATTTTTTACAAGCTTTTGATCTGATTATCATTTAATCAGGCAGATACAACAATTTGTTTGCTTTTTGTGAATAATGCAGGCTAGTTGAGGAGGATTCCCAGGCTGATTAAAAACTGTCTCTTGCTGGTTTCAAAATCAAAGTTTTGCCCGGCTAAGTTAACACCATCACCAAATTTACTAAAACCACCCTGATACTTTAAATCCAGCATCAGGCTGCCCAGTTTCAGGCCAGCCATGGCCTGATATCCCAGAGAAGCTGTATTATATTCAAATTCAATACCTTCAAGTAAATCGTCTTTGATTGTTGGAGAATTTAGCATAAATGTTGCTACAGGTCCAAGCCCAACGCGGAGCGGACCGAACTCAAGACCGGCCAACACAGGAATGCTGATGTTATGAAACCTTTTGGTGTAAAACATGGTGCTACTGTCCGGGAAATCTGTGTGGTCCAGCATTCTTACAGATATTTCCTGCCCGGTTTGGGAATAAAGCAATTCGGGTTGTATGAAAATATTTAAGAATGATAAATATCCTACACCACCAATGTGGAACCCGGTGTAAGCATCAGATAATACTTCAATCATCCGGTCATCAACGACAACCTCATTCGAAGAAAAGAACGTAAAATTGAGCCCGGCCCTTACTCCATAGCCTGATGCTTGAACATTTGCAGAAACCAGCATTAAGCTTACTAATGTTAAAATGATGATTAGTTTTTTCATAGCATTCTGGTTTAATGAATGTTAATATCCTAATGAACTATTAAGTAGATATCAAGACTCCCTGAGTATCTTCATTTTCTCTTTCAACACACCGATCTCATTTCTTGCCCTGTCAATTTTTTCCTCAAACTCGGCTTTCAATATGTCTGCCTTTTTTGATGAGGCAAAAAAACCGATATTATTTTCAAGCACTTTGATGTCAGACTCCAGGTTCTTGATTTTATTCGATATAAAGTTACGCTCTTTTTGAATAATGGCATCAGCATTCTGCACATTTTTTATATTTTCAATTTTCGTGCGGAACGATAAAGTTGTTTTTGCTTTTTTGCTGATGTTTAAAACCTCAAACTGCTGATCAATAATTTTACGAAATTCAGCCTGGATCTTATCTTTTTGTTTAATGGGCACGTGCCCGATATCCATCCACTTTCTCTGGAAGTCTTTTAAAACATTCAGGTTTTCCTTATTGTCATCCGTATATTTATAACTTTTAATCTGTTCTATAATATCCAGTTTATCCTGGAGGTTTTTATTTTGCTGGTCGCCTATGCTTGAGAAATGTTCTGACTTCCTGTTGAAAAAATGATCACAGGCCTGACGGAAGCGTTTCCATATCTTATCAGAAAACTTAGCAGGTACGGGACCGGTTTTTTTCCACTCATTCTGAAGGTTGATGAGGGCTTCTGTGGTGGCACGCCAGTCCTGGCTATCTTTTAACGCTTCTGCCTGCAGACAAAGGTTGAGCTTCTGGTTGTAATTGTCCCGCTGATGATCTTTGTATTTCCTGAAAAATTCCTTTTTGTTTGCAAAGAAAGTATCCAGCGAGTTCCTGAACCGGTTCCAGACTTCATTGTTTACCTTTTTGGGTGCAAAACCAATGGTTTTCCAAACCTTGAATAACTCATTGATCTGGTTAGTTCTTTCCTGCCATTGCTTTGGCGTTTCAGGGTTGAACGTAAGCACTTCCTCTGCCTTTTCACATAAAACGAGCTTGGCAGCATAGTTCTTGTTCTGTTCTTCCCTGAGTTTTTCATAATGCTCCTGTCGCCTGCTGTTAAGCTTTTCTGTAGCCGACCTGAATCGCTCCCATACTTCATCTTTCTTGTCTTTGGGAACAGGCCCAATCTCCTTCCAGGCTTCGTGCAGCTTTTGCAACTGTTGAAATGACCTGGTAATCGAAGTTTCCAGCAAAAGCTCCTCTGCTTTTTCACACAGCTCTGTCTTCGCCTCCAGGTTCTTTTTGAGGTCCAGATCTTTAAGTTCTTTGTTGATGTTTACCTTATCAAAAAACTTTTCAACCAGGAAGTGGTAATTGTTCCAAAGCGTGCTTTTTGAGCCGCGGGGAACAGGACCAACGGCGCGCCAGCGTTCCTGTAAGTCGTTAAACTGATCGTATGTTTTCTTAAGCTCTTCTTCTGATTCAATAAGTTCGCGGAGCGCTTCAAGTATCTCCTCCTTGATCAGCAGGTTATCCTGCATTTCCTTTTCAAGTGCCTTATCCCAGGCAAGCTTTTTTTCCTTGTATGTGTTGAATGCGGTGTCAAACCTTTCTGTCAATGCATCAACAACCACTTCTTCAGGCTTTTCATCTTTGTCTTTTGACAAGCGCTGCTCATAGGTAGCCATGTTTTCATCCCTAAGCAGGGTACGATAAGCTACTTTTATGAATCCAATATGTTTTCTGATGTAATTAACGTCATCATTTTCTACCAGGGCTTCGATGGTCTCAACGAGACCTTTTCGGTCCATGCTGCCATATTTTTCCGTCAGGGCATCCGTATCATCTGTGTCTTCTTCAATGCCTGATGCAGGAGCTGCTTCCTTAACAGGCTTTGCTTCCTCTTTTTCGGCAATGGGTTCCTCAACCACTTCCTCCTTGGCAACTTCAGGCTCAGCAGGATCTGCTTCCGGTGTTGCTTCTTCCTTAGTGGCAACAGGCTCTTCGGAAACTTCCTCCTTGGCAACTTCAGGCTTAGCAGGCTCTGCTTCCGGTGTTGCTTCTTCCTTAGTGGCAACAGGCTCTTCGGAAACTTCCTCCTTGGCAACTTCAGGCTTAGCAGGTTCTGCTTCCGGTTTTGCTTCTTCCTTAGTGGCAACAGGCTCTTCAGCAACTTCCTCCTTGGCAACTTCAGGCTCAGCAGTATCTGCTTCCGGTGTTGCTTCTTCCTTAGTGGCAACAGGCTCTTCAGAAACTTCCTCCTTGGCAACTTCAGGCTCAGCAGGATCTGCTTCCGGTGTTGCTTCTTCCTTAGTGGCAACAGGCTCTTCAGCAACTTCCTCCTTGGCAACTTCAGGCTCAGCAGGTTCTGCTTCCGGTGTTGCTTCTTCCTTAGTGGCAACAGGCTCTTCAGCAACTTCCTCCTTGGCAACTTCAGGCTCAGCAGGAGCTGCTTCCGGTGTTGCTTCTTCCTTAGTGGCAACAGGCTCTTCAGCAACTTCCTCCTTGGCAACTTCAGGCTCAGCAGGATCTGCTTCCGGTGTTGCTTCTTCCTTAGTGGCAACAGGCTCCTGAACAGTCTTCGCTTCTACTGGCTCAGCGATAGCTTTCTTTTTGTTCTTCGTATTGTCCTTAACTGATTCCTCTCTTGATGCCTTGGGGGTTTCATTTGAGGATGTCTTGTCAGCTGCAACTTCCGTATGTTCAGCCCTGGGTTCCAATTCTTCGTTGTTTTTCATCAGAAAAATAATTTAGCGTTACTAATTAAAGTTTTGAAGCTTGTCTTCGTAATAACAATACACTAATGTTAAGTGTGACAGCCTTACAACTTGGCGTAAATGTTTTAAAATATTCAACGGTTTTAATTACAGGCTGCAAAAATAGGAATATTTTTTTGCCATTCCCTTTTTTTCGCATGCTTTGTTCAAATTTTTCTTTTTCAGATACTTAATATATTTAGAGTTGACAAGTCAAGCCCTTTATGACAGGTCAACTGTGTGACAGGTCAAGCCCTGTCATTACTTTATCGAGAGCTTGTGAAAGGTCGGCGATAATATCCTCCACATTTTCTATGCCAACAGAGAAGCGAACCAGTCCGTCAGTAATACCGGAACTTTCCCTGGCATTTTTATCCATTTTAGAATGTGTCATGGAGGCGGGATGCTGAATCAATGATTCAACTCCGCCAAGCGAAACAGCTAAAATACAAAGCTTTACATTATTCATCAAGAGTTTTCCTGCCTCTATGCCCCCTTTCATTTCGAAGCTGATCATTGCGCCTGGTCCAGTCATTTGTTTCTGAGCAAGTTCGTATTGCGGATGCGAAGGCAGCCCGGGATATTTGACCCATTCAACTTTAGGATGTTTTTCAAGGAAGCTTGCCACCTTCATGGCATTCTCCTGGGATCTTTCCATTCGTATCGACAATGTTTTTAACCCTCTGATTACCATATATGCCTGGTGAGGGTCCATATTGCAGCCCATGTTTATCATCATAGGTCGCAAAATATCGTAGATCTCTTTTTCACGAGTCACAATGATTCCGCCAACAATGTCAGCATGTCCGTTCAAAAACTTGGTAATTGAGTGAAAGACCACATCAAAACCATAATCAAGAGGCTTTTGCAGGTAAGGGCTGCAAAAAGTATTATCGGAAACTGTTATCAGATTGTGCTCTTTGGCAATTTCGACAACCTTTTGAAGGTCGGTAATGTCAATTGTCGGGTTGGCGGGTGTTTCAATATAGAGCATCCGGGTATTTGGTTTTATTGCCTCAAGTATTTGGCGGACATCACTGGTATCAACATAAGTGGATTCAATGCCATATTTACTGTAGTGCTTTTCCATCACAACCCGTGATGGCCCATAAACGGCCGCTGTGCTGATCATGTGATCGCCTGGTTTTAGCAAGGCACTGTAAATTACATTCACTGCGCCCATTCCTGAGCTGACAGCTATGCCGCGGTAACCATTCTCAAGTGCTGTTACGAGTTTCTCGAGTGCGTCTATGGTGGGGTTGTTGATCCTGGTGTAAATGTATCCATCTGATTCGCCTGCAAAACAGGCAGCACCATGATCTGCATTTTTAAATTTGAATGTGCTGGTTTGATAAATCGGCACTGTGGCACTGCCAAACTGATCGTCAAACATTCCGGCATGTATCAACCGTGATTCGAATCCTAAGTCTTTGGTATCTTCCATGTTATAATTATGTATTTATTTAATAGTCACCTGAAGACAGCATAATCAGCGTGCAGTCTTCCAGTGTTTCGATTCCTTCGTGTTTTGCCATTTCTTTGAGCTTGCTGTTATATGTCCCCGGATTAAAAATAATGCGCCTGGGCTTTAGCGAAATGATATAGTTCAGATATTCCTCCTGATTTTTAGCTCCGAGGTAAAGTGTAACGGTGTGCACATCATCATACTGAGGCTTTTCCTTAACAACTTGTACATCCTCAATGATGGTTTCCCGCTTTCCGATGGCAACCACTTCAATGTCATTTGCACGAAGCTGTTTAACAGCTTTATATGCATACCTCGACGGGTTTGGGCTTGCGCCTATGACGAGCGTCTTCATTTGTTTATATTTTGGTTTGACAGGTCAAGCCCTGTCATTACACAACTCAATTCAACTCCGAACTCCCATAATCATTCCCCTGTGTGTCAAAAATCTTTGGCATGGGTGTTTGGCTTTGCCGAGCTCACAAGTGCTCGGTTCATATGGTGATAGTTTATAGTTTAGGGTCCAATATCATACAATGTTGACTGAAAAATCAGGTGCATTGCTGATGTGCTTTTTAACGGCACATGCTTCAGCGGCTTTGATCACTGATTGTTTATATTGCTCCGGAAAGTCGGGCGGTAGAAAAATATTGATCTCTATTTCGCCAATCATCCTGGTGGCTGGGTCAACGTGCATTGTTTGCGTAAGATGAATGTTTTCAGTGGAAATATTGCGCTGTTTACAAAACTGTTGCACGTAATATCCTGCACAGGTTCCTATGGAAGCCAGAAAAAGATCAAATGGTGCCGGGGCACTGCCGTTACCGCCAACCTTTACCGGCTGATCAGTTTGTATGACAAGCCCTTTATAATGCGCTTCAACGCGATGATTTTCTCCTAATACGATTTTCATTTCTCTCATTTGTCAAAATATTTTGTTTATGAAGTCAAAGGACTTCAGATTTTAGTTTATGACTATGATCTAACCTCAAGACCACCATATTCTTTCAGCTTGTTCAGGAACCAGTCGGGTGCACCGCAAGGCCTGCCGGTTTCTTTCTTCAGGAAAGCGAGTACGGTGTAGCCTTTATTCAGCAGTATTCCTTCTTCGTTATAGATTTCATAATCAAAATGCATTCGTGAAGCCGGCAGGCCTGATACGATGGTTTTGATGGTAAGCAAATCATCGTAACGAGCAGGACGGATATATTTAATGTGCATATCAACAATGGGCATAACCACACCATTTTCTTCCATATCCTTGTATGTCGTGCCGAGTTGTCGCATGGCGTTGGCTCTGCCAACTTCATAATACTGCGGATAATTGCCATAATATGCAAATCCCATCTGGTCAGTTTCGGCGTACCTGACGCGCAACTGTGTTTCAAATGTCAACATGGTAATTGGTTTTTTAGCTTTTTTTTAACCTGCTTTTCCGTGGCATTGCTTGTATTTTTTGCCACTGCCGCATGGACAAGGTTCGTTGCGTCCCACTTTCTTTTCTACCCTGACAGGCTGTGCTTTCTGACCTCCCCTGCCGCCGGGTATATCGCTGCGGCCGGTTTGCATTTTGCTCATATCCGTTCGCTCCTGCTGCGTGCCCCGTTCAATCTGGTCAGGGTCACGTACAGGCAGCCTGGCTTTTCCAAGGAAAGAAATAATATCTTTGTTAACCTTTTGCAACATTCTTTTAAAGAGTTCAAAAGATTCAAACTTATAGATCAGCAGAGGGTCTTTCTGTTCATAGGCGGCACCCTGAACCGACTGTTTAAGGTCGTCCATTTCTCTGAGATGGTCTTTCCAGGCGTTGTCAATGTTGCCCAGTGCGATACCTTTTTCAATGGAAAGTGATACTTCCCTGCCCTCACTTTCGTAAGCTTTTTTAAGATTTGCAATTACGCTGAGCGTTTTCATCCCGTCTGTAATTGGAATGGCAATGTTCTCATATTTTTGTGCGGCTCTTTCGTGCACTTCTTTTATAACGGGGAAGGCCACCTTGGCAATTTGCTCATTCTTTTGCTTATATACATCAATGGCAGCCTGGTAAAGTGTCTCATTCAGCTTGTCGGCTTTGCCTTCAAGGAACTCCTTTTGATCAAAGGGAGGTTCCATGCCAAATGTCCTGAGCAGCTCGAAGGTAAAGCCTTCAAAATCGCCGGTATCCTGGTACTCAACAATCATCTGCTCGCAGGTGTCGAATATCATGTTGGCAATATCGACTGCCAGTCGCTCACCAAACAGTGCATTCTTACGCTTTTTGTAGATCACCTCGCGCTGTGCGTTCATCACGTCATCATACTCCAGCAGACGCTTACGGATGCCAAAGTTGTTCTCTTCCACTTTTTTCTGAGCACGCTCGATTGACTTGGTGATCATGGAGTGCTGTATCACCTCCCCCTCCTTCAGGCCCATCCTGTCCATCAACGATGAGATTCTGCCTGAGCCGAACACGCGCATCAAATCGTCTTCGAGTGAGACAAAGAACTGCGAAGAACCAGGGTCTCCTTGACGTCCGGCCCGACCCCTCAGCTGCCTGTCAACCCTTCTCGACTCATGGCGTTCAGTACCCAGAATTGCCAGACCTCCAGCTTCCCTGACACCTGTTCCAAGCTTAATATCCGTACCACGCCCTGCCATGTTGGTTGCAATGGTCACCGTACCTGGCTGACCGGCCTCCTTTACCACCTGGGCTTCTTTCTGGTGTTGCTTGGCATTCAAAATGTTATGACTAATATTCCGCAATTTGAGCATCCTGCTAAGGAGCTCAGAAGTCTCTACGGAAGTGGTACCAACCAGTACCGGACGACCTGCCTGTACCAGCGAACTGATCTCATCAATGACCGCATTGTATTTTTCGCGCTTTGTTTTGTAGATCAGGTCCTCCATGTCTTTGCGCACAATGGGCCTGTGCGTGGGAATCACCACAACATCCAGCTTGTAGATGTTCCAGAATTCACCAGCTTCCGTTTCAGCCGTACCCGTCATCCCAGCAAGCTTGCGATACATCCTGAAATAATTTTGCAGGGTAATGGTCGCATAGGTCTGGGTTGCGGCTTCGATCTTTACATTCTCCTTGGCTTCGATGGCCTGGTGCAAGCCGTCAGAGTAACGGCGTCCCTCCATGATACGACCGGTTTGCTCATCAACGATCTTGACCTTGTTGTCCATTATTACATACTCGGTATCTTTTTCAAAAAGTGTGTATGCTTTGAGCAACTGGTTGATGGTGTGCACACGCTCACTTTTTACTGAAAAATCGTTGAGCAGCTCATTCTTTTTTTCAAGTTTTTCTTCTGAGGGCAGATTCGCCTTTTCAAGTTCTGCCATTTCGGAGCCCATGTCCGGCAAGATAAAGAAGCCGGGGTCGTCGGTTTGTCCGGTGATCAGGTCAATCCCCTTTTCGGTAAGTTCAATGGAGTTGTTCTTTTCTTCAATGACGAAAAACAGCTCGTCATCAATCAGATGCATATGTTTGCTCTGCTCCTGCATGTAAAAGTTTTCCGTTTTCTGCAGGGTGGTTTTCATGCCGGGTTCAGACAAAAACTTTATGAGCGCTTTGTTTTTGGGCAGTCCGCGGTGGCAGCGCAGCAGCAATTCGCCACCTTTCTTTTCATCGGGCGCGCCTTCCTTTGGCATGAGGAGTTTGCGCGCTTCCGCCAGCATGTTGGTCAAAAGGTTTCGCTGTGCACTGTAAAGCTTTTCTACCTTTGGCTTCATTTCATGAAACTCATGCTTTTCGCCTCTCGGCGTTGGTCCGGAAATGATCAGCGGTGTACGCGCATCATCAATCAATACGGAGTCAACCTCATCCACAATTGAGTAATTGAGCTTTCGTTGCACCAGTTCCTCCGGATTTCGCGACATGTTGTCGCGCAGATAGTCAAAGCCGAATTCATTATTTGTTCCATAAGTGATGTCAGCAAGGTAAGCATCTCTTCTCTCTTGCGAGTGAGGCTGGTGTTTGTCGATGCAATCTACTTTTAGGCCATGAAACTGGAAGAGCATACCCATCCATTCGCTGTCCCTCTTGGCCAGGTAATCGTTAACCGTCACAATATGAACGCCTTTACCAGGAAGTGCATTCAGATAAACCGGCAAAGTGGCGACGAGGGTTTTACCTTCACCTGTTGCCATCTCGGCAATCTTTCCTTTGTGAAGGTGAACACCGCCAATTAGCTGCACATCGTAATGTACCATATCCCAGGTGATCATATTGCCACCTGCCATCCATTGATTCTTGTAATGGGCTTTGTCGTTCCGGATGTCGATACTTGGACGTGTCGCTGCCAGTTCCCTGTCAAAATCAGTGGCAATGACAATTACTTCCTCCTGATCATTAAAGCGCCTGGCTGTCTCCTTAACCACAGAAAAAGCTTCGGGAATAAGCTCATAGAGCAACTCTTCCGTCTTCTCATTCTGCTTGTCATCGAGTTGGTCTATCTGGTTGTAGATCCTGTCTTTTTCCTCAAAATCGATATCATAATTGGTATCCAGGTATTCACGCAGGGTATCGATCTGTCGCTGTTCGTCAGCTATGTGATCGGCAATACGCTGCTTAAACTCAAGTGTTTTGGCCCGAAGCTGATCATTGTCAAGCTTTTTGATCTCTTCATAGACTTCGAGTGTTTTCTGGAATACATCCTTGATCTCACGGTAATCCCTGTCGGCCTTTGAGCCGAATAACTTTTTAACTATATTGAGCATATACGCATCTTTTTTTTGGGAACACAAAGTTAATCAAATCTGCCAACAATAAAACCTGTTCAACGCAACAAAAATTGCGAACGGTCATTTTAGCAAAAAGACCGGCATTGGAGCCGGTCTTTTGGGTTATACAATATGATTCGGAGATGTTAATATTCATCTTCATGAAAAAAGAAATCATCCTTGGTCGGATAATCCGGCCAGATATCTTCTATGCTTTCATAAACATCTCCTTCATCCTCAATTTCCTGGAGGTTTTCAATGACCTCCATGGGCGCTCCCGACCGAAGTGCATAGTCAATAAGCTCTTCCTTTGTCGCCGGCCAGGGGGCATCTTCCAGTTTTGAAGCAAGTTCCAATGTCCAATACATGTTTGTAGTGGTTTAATTTTTTGCAAAAGTAAATTTTTTTCTCAATTATGCAACATTTATTTTGTGTTTTAAGTTTGGTTTTAAAAATAACAGGTCAATAGCCACTGCAAACAGGATCAATTTGATTTTTTAAAACAAGTTTTTAACTATTTTTGTGCTTCATAAAGGCAATTAATTATTTCTTACTTCAATAACAAGCAATGAAACAAATTGTTTTTTTCTTGGTCATCTTAATAGCTTTTTCTGGATGTAAGCCTGAAAAAGAACCATTTGCTTATGAATTGCGCGGGACAGTAACCGGAATTCAGAATGGAGCACTGGTATTTATGAAAACCAACCGCCTCGGTGACGAAGTTCAGATTCCCATCATAGATCACCAGTTTGAATATAAGGGTGTTTCAACAAACATGTTTTTCACCGGACTGGAAATTGAAAGCCAGGAGGGCGCATTTTTTCCTCTGGCTATAGAGCCAGGAGAGATTATCCTGGAATTAAATTCCGAAGACTTGTATTGGGGATCAGTTGTGTTTGCTGGTGCATATAACCTGGAAATGATCAAAGCCATCAGGGAAATGGCTGATATCTTTGATGATGAATCCCTAAGTGATGATGAACTGGATGCAAATTTGCTGAACTGGGTTAAAAGGAATCAGCATAATTATGCGGGTATTTATTATTTGAACACCTGGATGCAAAGGAGAGACATGATGCCAATAAATGACCTTAAAAGTTTTTTGTATGGCATCAAAGACCCTAACATACTGCACTCAAGGGATTATATTCAACTTTATTCAATTTTTAAGGCAAAGAAAGATCATAAAAATGCAACTGGAGAACCTGCCATCAGCTTCGCACTGCCTGATGAAAATGGCGTACTGGTGAAATACCCTGATGTGTCTGAGGGAAGAATGACATTCGTGGAGAAATCCGGAAGCTGGTGCATTAACAGTACACACAATTCACGCAGTTTGCTTCCTGTTTATGAGCAATATCATCACTATGGTTTTGAAATCATTACGGTAGTTTATGAATCTGACCATGAGAGGTGGCGAAACTGGATTGGCAAAGAGGAATTTCCGTGGATCACACTTCTGGAACTGGAAGATGATGTTACCCAAAGAGGCTTAAGCTATGGCAAAATGCTATTTCAAAATGGAAACTACCTGGTTGATCTACAAGGAGTTGTAATATCTAATGATTTATCTGCAGCTGAATTAAATGAAATACTGATGCAGCAATTTGAGCCGGATAAATATGTTGCATATCAAGATAAAAAATGGGAGATGCCTGCCAATGTGCATATCCTTGACAGGAGTGAGCCTTTACAAAGTTTTGTTGAGCTAACTGAGTACATGCGTGGAAGAGCCTTTTTAATCGACTGCTGGGCAAGCTGGTGCAGTCCCTGCTTCGATGAATTCCAGTACAATGATCAGCTGAAGGCATTTCTTCGCAGCAATGGTGTTGAAATGGTTTATATAAACTTTGACAGGCGCATTGATGAATCAAATTGGATCAGGCTGATCAGGGAAAACAATCTGCAAGGCTACCATATGCGTGTGAATGATTCTTTTGTGGAAGATTTATACGAACAGGGTTTTTCAGGAAGCTTGCCTGCATATATGATAGTGAATAAGAAGGGTATGATGGTGGAAGCAGATGCATTCAGGCCCAGTCAAGCAGAAAAGCTTTATAACCAGATAAGCCGGGCACTTCTGCCAATCTGACCAGACTACGAATTCATATGCTTTGTGTTTATGCCTGGGGAACCTGAAACTTACCGTCAATTTTCATACCTTTGCGCTTCCAAATAAGGCAGAAAGATGGAAATAAAAAATAAAAAAGCTTCATTTGAGTATTTTTTGCTGGAGGTATTCAGTGCAGGCATTGTGCTCACTGGCACTGAGATCAAATCCATCAGGACGGGCAAGGCCAGCCTGAAGGAATCTTATTGTGCATTCACCGGTGATGAGCTTTTTGTACGAAATATGCATATATCGCCTTATGAATTTGGTACTTATAACAATCACGAACCAAAACGCGAACGCAAGCTGCTTTTAACAGCAAGAGAGTTGCGGAAGCTTAAGGGCAAGCTTGAGGAGAAAGGCCTGACACTGGTGCCAACACGGCTCTACATAAATGAATCCGGACTTGCCAAGCTCGAAATAGCTTTGGCCAAAGGGAAAAAGCTTTATGATAAACGAGATACTTTGAAGAAAAAAGACCAGCAGCGTGAAATTGACCGCGGTATCTGAACGAAATAACAATAATGGCCCAAAATATATGGCATTATTCTTGCGCAATTGAACAATAGCATCCCAAAAAATATTATAATATAAAGCAAGCAGGCAAGAACAAACAATTAAAACCCTTACTAACAATGACATCAAAAAACAATATATTTCGCCTTACGGTGCTATCCACAATCTTCTTGTTGATTTTTTCTGCTGTTGCCCAGGCGCAGGTTCGCCAGGAGCAGTTGGAAAAGCTTCAGCGTGCCCTACAATTTATTCATTTTGCATACATTGAAGAGCTGGATGATGAAAAGCTGGTGGAAGACGCGATCCGTGGCATTCTTAAAGAGCTTGACCCTCACAGTGCCTACCTTTCGGCTGATGAATTGCGCAGAGCCAATGAACCTTTGGAGGGTAGTTTTGAGGGGATTGGCATACAGTTTAACCTGATCAATGATACCATCATCGTGGTAAGCCCAATCCCTGGCGGACCATCAGAAAAGGTTGGGTTGATGCCGGGAGACAAGATTGTCAAGATTAATGGCGAACCATCTTACGGAAGCCAGATCAACAACGAGTTCGTACAGCAACAATTGCGTGGTGAGCGGGGCTCGCAAGTGGATGTTTCGATTTTCCGTACTGGCAGCAGAGATCTGCTTGATTTTACAATCACGCGCGACAGGATACCAATAAACTCAGTGGATGCAGCCTTTATGGCCACACCTGAAATAGGTTATGTAAAAATAAACCGTTTTGCAAGGACCACGATGCGCGAATACCAGGAAGCCACCAGGAAGCTGTTTGACCAGGGAATGAAGCACCTTATCCTCGATCTGAATTACAATTCAGGAGGATACCTGGATGTGGCGCGCGATCTTGCAGACCAGTTTCTTGAAAGTGGTCAACTGATCGTATATACAGAAGGCCACGCAGCCCCAAGGCAAGAACTGAAAAGCACTTTCAGGGGCAACTTTAAAGAGGGAAAAGTGGTTGTAATGATCAATGAAGGCAGTGCTTCGGCAAGTGAAATTGTTGCTGGTGCGCTGCAGGACTGGGACCGTGGGCTGCTCGTCGGCAGGCGCAGTTTCGGGAAAGGCCTTGTGCAAAGACCATTTGACCTGCCCGATGGCTCAGCCATACGGCTTACTACTGCAGCATATCATACACCAACAGGCAGAAACATTCAAAAACCCTATGATGAAGGATCAGAGCAGTATTACAAAGACCTCTCGGAAAGATTATCGTCAGGTGAATTGGTAAACCAGGAGAATATCACATTCCCTGACTCCCTCAGGTTCTACACAAAGCATAACCAGCGCATTGTATTCGGTGGTGGCGGCATTATGCCTGACTTTTTCATCCCGCTTGACACCACGAGGGCCTCAGACTTTTACTCAAGGCTGGTGCGCAGGGGCATTATGAATAACTTTGGCATTGAATATACCAACCGTCATCGTGTTTCCCTTTCCGAATCTTATCCTGACGTTACTTCTTTCATTGACCGCTTTGATGTTGGAGATGAGCTGTTTAATGAGCTTATCGCCTATGCCGCTGAACGTGAACTCGTACCAGAAGAAGGTGACCTTGACGACAGTGCCGATATCCTTCGAAACCAGCTTAAGGGCCTGATAGCGCGCAATCTTTTTAACACCGGGGCCTATACACAGGTGATGATTCAAGATGATGATGCTTTCTTGAAGGCCATTGAAATCATCGAAGACGATACCTTTGATCGTTTGAATATCAGATTTTAGATGTCTGGCTTCCTATCCTTCAATGGAAAGATCGTCCGTCGTGATGATTTTACCATATCGCCTCAAAACAGGGCTTTTCGATATGGCGATGGGGTATTTGAGAGCATTAGAATTCATGGTGGAATTGCACTCTGGGAAGATCTGCACTTTATACGCCTTCAAAAAGCAACCAGGACTCTGCATTTGAAAATGTTGCCCGGTTGGTCTGCTAAAAGCCTTAACACTTATCTTAATGAGCTTTATAATGTCAATCACCAACAGGATAAAGCAGCAAGGTTCAGGCTCTCGCTATTCAGAAATGATGGCGGATTATACACCCCTCACACCAACAATGCTTCTCTATTGATCGAATCAGAGCCACTGGATCATGATGCATTCACATTAAATGCCATTGGACTCACAATTGGTGTGTATGATGAAATACGTAAGTCCTTCAATGCACTTTCTTCACTTAAAAGCATCAATGCACAAATATATGTGCTTGCCTGCATCCAAAAACGCAATCAGGGGCTGGGTGATATGCTGCTTTTAAACGACCAGGGAATGATTGCCGAAGCAAGCTCTTCCAACGTATTTATAGTAAAAAAAGGCCAACTCTTCACACCAGCGCTGTCGCAGGCTTGCGTAGAGGGGGTCATGCGTGGTGTGCTAATGGAACTTGCTGGTGATATTGGGATACGGGTAAATGAGACCAGTATCGCAATAAATGATCTGAAAGATGCCGATGAGGTTTTGCTAACCAATGCGGTACAGGGCGTACGCTGGGTAAGTCAGTTCAACGGAAAAAAATATCAAAACAAGATGGCTACTGCATTTGTAGAGGCACTGAATGTAAAAGTCCAAAGCATTTTGGGAAGATAAGATACTTGAAAACCACCATTTTGAACTTGCCGGTTCCCAGTAATACAGAATTTTAAATGGTTTATCGCATTTTTCGATTCCCGGTTGGGGATTTTCGATTGGCGATTGCGTGGATTAGAGAAAGAAAACCAGGCTGAGGGCCATGAGTGCCATGCCTGCTGTAAGACCATAGATACTCAGATGGGGCTCTCCATATTCGCGGGCTGCAGGCAGAAGGTTATCAATGGAGATGAATACCATGATACCGGCCACTGCGGCAAACATAAACCCAAAGACCATCTGGTTGATGAAAGGCATCAGGATGAAAAAGCCAACGAGTGCCCCCAGGGGTTCGGCCAAACCTGAAAGGAAGGAATACTTAAACGCTTTTCGCTTGCTGCCGGTGGCATGATGGATGGGAACCGATATGGCAATCCCTTCAGGAATGTTGTGAATGGCAATGGCAATGGCGATGGGCAAGCCAAGCCTGATATCCTGCATTGCAGCAAGAAAGGTTGCCAAACCCTCCGGAAAGTTGTGAATGGCGATGGCGAGTGCCGACATCATTCCCATCCTGTATAGCTTGTTGTTTCTTTTTTGCTCAGGGTCCTGCATTTGCTCAACACGTTTAAGCTCATGCGGATTTTCAAAAGCAGGCACAAGCTTATCAATAATGGCTATAAGCACCATACCCGAAAAAAATGCCAGTATCGTAAGCAGGTAACCTCCCCTGCTGCCGAGTTCAACGCTCAGTATTTCCTGGGCTTTCGGGAAGATTTCCACAAAAGATAAATAGATCATTACACCGGCTGAAAAACCCAGCGCGATGGAGAGGAATTTGGTGTTGGTGCGCTTGGCAAAAAAGGCAATTGCACTGCCAATCCCTGTTGCTAAACCGGCAAATAGCGTCAGGCCAAATGCTATCAGTATCTGGTTTATATCTGAAAATGATTCATGCATTGGTAGAAAATAATTTGCGGACACCTAAGAAGTGCATCAGGTGCGTGTAATGAAATCCTCAAGGGTTTGTTCGCCAAAATACTTTTTAAACTGCAGGGTTACATCGGTCACCAAGCCATTCATAAGGCACTTATTGAACGGACATATTTGTCTGTCCAGCGGACACTCCGGCACATCAATCCGGCCTTCAATCGCCTCATATATTTCAAGAATGGTCATCTGGCCAGCAGGTTTGCTAAGCACAAAACCTCCGCTAGGTCCCCTGACTGATTTTAAATAACCATGTTTTACCAACTGCTGGAGCACTTTCGCCAGGTGGTTTCGGGATGCGCCCATCTCTTCAGCGACGCTATTCACATTGACCATGTTCTCGGATTTGGCTATCAGCACCATGGCATGCAATGCCAGGGAAGCAGCCTCTGAAAAATGAACCAGTTTTGCCATTTTTTGTGTTTTAAATTGTTTATAATCAGAAGACCATTTTCTGCACTTTAACGCCATCAAGTGCCCATAACTCATTCTCCAGGCGCAAACATTCATCAGGGTTGCCGGTAAGCTCAAGCAAGATCAAGCCACAGCTCTTGCAGGAATTTGTATCAGAGGTATGTAAACCTAACCTGGTTCTGACCGAACATCCATATTTGGTCAATACCTCCTGGACATTTTGGGCCGCTTCGCCCCTGGTCTTTACAAAGACACCTAATATTCTGATTTCTGACATCTTATATATTTTTATTTGAACATATAGTCGAAGTGTATTTTCTTGATTTCTACCCCACCAATCTGCGCAAGGTCTTCTTCGAGCTGCTGCCATTTGACCGGGTCGCCCTGTAAAACGAGCACGATGGTGCCAACACGGCTGCATACAGTGTCTGAAAGCTCATGAAAACCGAGGCGTGTCCGGATCACATCAGCATGCTTGCTTAGCACTTCCTGCGTGCGACCGGCTTCTTTTATTCGGTCAAATACCAAAATACCCAAAATCATTGTCTGTTGCATAAATCAAAGGTTTTGTATTGTTATGGAAACTCTGTAAGCTTTTGTCATCATAAAGAAATGGCGAGCCAAAAAATCCTTTAAAAATACAGATCCCTCTGCCCCGCCTTGATCTGATCAATCTTTTCCTTCAGTTTTTCCACTTTCCTGTCGTGGCCCAGTTCTTGAATTTTCTTATCAATCAATTGATAACCTGTGTTTTTTGTGTCTTCCGCAGCATAATCCTCCAGGTATTCAGCCATGGTGAGCAAGGCATTGGGGGTGCAATACCTTTTGATAAATCCGGGCACGGAAAACTCCATGAAATGCTCCCCGGTTCTTCCCAGGCGGTAACAGGCCGTGCAGAAAGACGGGATGTAACCCTTCCCAATAAGCTCATCCATGATTTCTGACAGAGAGCGATTGTCATTGATCTGGAACTGTCCTTTGCTAAGATCCTGTGCTTCAGCCTTTCCTTTTGAATATCCACCAAGCTCCAGGTTGGTACCTCCATCAATCTGCGATACACCGAAGCGCAATATCTGATCACGTATGTGGGCAGGTTCACGCGCTGTGAGTATCATACCAGTGTAGGGCACAGCAAGACGTAAAATGGAAACCAGGCGTACAAATTCTTCATCTTTCACCAGGTGATCTTTAGAAATGTCAAGTGATAAGGCATTTTGTATTCTTGGGAAAGAAATGGTATGCGGTCCAACGTTATAAACCGCTTCAAAATGGTTTACGTGTCTTACCAATCCCATAACCTCAAAACGCCAGTCATACAGACCAAACAATGCACCAATGCCCACATCATCAATGCCAGCTTCCTGGGCCCTGTCCAATGATGTCAGACGCCATTCATAATTGCGTTTGATACCACCAAGGTGTACTTTTTTATATGTAGGCTCGTGGTATGTTTCCTGGAAAATCTGGTATGTACCTATTCCTGAATCTTTTACTTTTCTAAAGCCGGGTATGTCGAACGGAGCGGCATTGATGTTTACCCTTCTGATCTCACCATTATTGTGCTTCACGCTATAGACAATCTTCACCGTTTCGGCAATGAAATCAGCTGAATATTTCGGATGCTCACCATAAACGAGGATCAGGCGCTTATGCCCCTGGTCGATCAGGGCTGTTGTTTCATTAACAAGTTCATCGCTGGTGAGGGTTATCCTTTTTGTGTCCTTGTTGGACGACCTGAAACCACAATACTGGCAGTTATTTGTGCAGAGATCACCCACGTAAAGCGGCGCAAAAAGTACAATGCGTTCACCATATACTTTTTCCTTCAGGGTGCGGGCACCTTCCTTAATTTCTTCAATAAGGCCGGGGTCAGTAGCATTAAGCAATATGGCAGTTTCCTGGAGCGAAAGCCGCTTTTTATCTAGCGATGCACTGATCACATCCCTTACGCCTTGCTTGTCAGCCTTTACCTTGTTGATGTAGTCCCATATCTCATCAGGATCAATAAATGGCTGCATGCGTTTGTCTGCAATGCGGTATTTTTCAGGATAATAAATCATTATTCCGGTATTTATTATATTTTTTACAAAAATAAGAAATCTTTCAATGCGCAGCGCACCAAAAGGCAACAAATTGTCGTAAAATGTTGATATGCTAAGCGTGTATTCTTAAGCCGTCGTATGCTATAAACACGTTTTCGGGCAGGCTTTCCTCAATGGCTTCGTGCAATCCCATAAAGTGGCTTAGGTGCGTGATAAAAGCTTTTTCAGGTTTCACTTCTTTGATTACCTCCAGTGCTTGTTCCAAAGAGAAGTGCGAAATATGCGGAGACTTTCTTAAAGCATTGATTACGAGAATTTTCGATCCTGTTATTTTTTTCTTTTCTTCGTCTGAAATATAACTTGCATCTGTGATGTAGGTGAAGTCCTGAACCCGGAAACCGAATACCGGCATTTTATGGTGCATCACTTCGATGGGAATAAACTCAACGCCATTGACTGAAAATGGTGTGTTTTCTATAACGTGAAAGTGCAGCTGGGGTGCTCCGAAGAAGCGTTTTTCCTTTAGGATGTATGGGAACTCTTTGTTGATGGAGTCAATGACGCCTTGTGTGGCGAAAATATCAACGGTTTTGTTCAATACGTAATTAAAAGCGCGCACATCGTCCAGTCCGGCTATATGATCCCGGTGGCCATGTGTAAATAAGATCGCGGTGATGTCCTCCACTTTTTCACGGATCATCTGGTATCGAAAATCTGGGCCACAGTCTATTACGAAATTATGGCCTTCAATTTCGAGCAGGATGGATGTTCTCAGTCTGCGATCACGTATGTCAATACTTGTACATACCTTGCAGTCACAAGCCACTACAGGCACCCCTGTGGATGTACCGGTACCGAGAAATGTTGCGTTTATGAGTTTACTTTTTGACATATCTTACTATCAGCCTTAACATCTTATCAATAAATCAGATCTTCAACCATTTCGCGGGCCTCTTCCAGCACACCGGCATTTATCTCACCGTTATTGGCGGGGTTGCCCGCCCATACCAGCTTGTAAAAATATAGTGTTGCTGTTTGTCCTGAAGGTGAAAGCTGGTCATAGATCAGCAGGTTTTCTGTCTGTCTGCTTCCATCAGGCATATCAATTACAAAAGTCATGGCTTTCAGCCACTGATCATCTACCAGCAGGTTACCTGCGTAGATTCCGGGCGGTGGGATGAGTTTCTCATGGCCCGGAATTTCTATTCCCAGTACGGTCTCAGCAAAATGGTGTGAAAGGTGTGTTCCTGCATAAAGCTTGCCTTTGAGGATGTATTGGTGATCAAGATAAGCATTTGCACGCTGTATGTTTCCTTCTTTCAGGGCTTTTCGTATTTTGGTAGAGCTAACTGTTTCGTTTTCAATCAGCTTAAGGGGTATCTCCTCCACGTTAAAACCAAACTCTTTGCTAAGTACGTCCAGGTAAGAGTAATCACCCTGGCGGGCATGACCAAAATGGTGGTTATGTCCAACAACAATCACTTTGGCATTGAGATGTCCGATGAGCATATCCACGACAAAGTCGCGTGAAGTTGTTTTGCTGAAATCAACCGAGAATGGAATGATGATGAGGTGATCCAGACCTGCCTTGCGAAGCAGTTCAATCTTTTCTTCCTGTGAATTAATAAGCTTCAGATCTTTCTGGTCAGGATACAACACCTGGCGCGGATGTGGGTAAAAGGTAATCAATACCGATTCACCTCCAATCTCACGGGCGATCTCATTAAGGCGATTAATAATCAATTTGTGTCCAATATGCACTCCATCAAAGGAGCCTGTGGTTACCACGGCGTTTTTTATCTTTCCGGCCGCCTCGGAAGTGTGATGGAAAACATTCATCTTATGCTGGTTACTGGTTAACTACTGGTTGCTGGTTACTGGTTTCCCTTTTCATTTTTCATTTTTCCCTTTTCATTTTTCACTTTTTCCTGCGAGCTATTTTGATTTTACGAGATAAGCGAGCTTTTCAAGTGACGTAACGATATCATATTCTTCCAGGAAAATATCATCGGGAACGGTAAGCGGCACGGATGTATAGTTGAGTATCCCTTTTAATCCTGCTTCCATCAGGATTTTGGCCACCTGATGCGTTGCTTCCGGCGAAACGGTCAGGATCGCAATTTGCACACCCTCTTTTTCCACAACCTGCCTGACATCATTGATGTGATGACAAGGAATGCCCGCCACCACACGATCTGCTTTCTGGGGATCATTGTCAAAAGCAGCAACAATGGTGAGCTTATCCCTTTTACCTGTAAAGTAACTGGTAATTGCGCGTCCCAGGTTACCCATTCCAACAATGATCACCTTTTGTCCCTGGTCGCTGTCAATGATTTTGCCAATTAACGAAACGAGGTCTTTTATCACATAACCCTTGCTTTGGCTGCCGGAATAACCAATCAGCATCAGGTCACGACGCACTTGCACCGGCGTAAGGTTCATCATTCTTGCCAGCTCGTGCGAGTAAATATTGGTTTTGCCCTCCCGTATGGAGTTATAGAGTATGCGCCTGTACTGGCTTAGTCGCTCAATGGTTTTGCCCGGCAGTTCAGATAGTTTATCTTTCATCGGTTTATAATTTCGTAGGTGTTTGAATGTCTGTGTTTTGTGTTTTTGACGGGGATTCCCTCACCCCCTGTGTGTCAAAATCTTTGGCATGGGTGTTTTATTTATTGAGATTTAGGGTTGATTTACAAATTGTTATTCATCAATTGGTATTTGTACAGAGAAACTGCTTCCCTCGCCGTGTTTGCTGTCAACTTTGATGCTTCCGCCGTACATATCCAGTAATTTTTTTACTATGGATAAACCCAGACCGCTGCCGGTAATATGCTTGGTTTGTTCGCTCTTTATGCGCACAAAGTCCTCAAACAGGGTTTTGGTATCTTCCTCTGTCATTCCTATGCCTGTGTCCAGGACATCAATTGTCAAAGAGTTCTCTGTGCGTTTAATGTTTACATCCACTCTCCCCCCATGCTTGTTATATTTTATGGAATTTGATATCAGGTTATTCAGAATGATTTCTATCTCCTGCCGATCGGCCTCCATGAAAATTTTATCACTGCAGTTCAAATACACATCAACATCTTTTTGTATGGACAGGGGTTGGAAGGCGTCGATGCATTGTTGTGCAATCTCGCAAACCAACACCTTTTCCAGCTTTCTTTTTTTCTTTCCAGACTCAATCCGGGTAATGTCAAGCATGTCCATAATCAGGTTTCGCATACCCTGGAGGCGATGCAGCGACCTGTCAATCATATCTCCATATTCGTGAAGTGAATCACCCAAAGCTCTATCCTGCATGAGTTGCAAGTATCCTTCAACGGCATTGATGGGTGATTTCAGTTCGTGTGACAGCACTGATAAGAACTGAAACCGCACCTGCCGTCCTTCCACGTTAAGCTTTTGCGTCATTCTGCGAAGAAAAAGCTGTTTTGTAATGGTTTCGATGGATGCCCGCAGTTCTTTCGGGGTAAATGGTTTAGGAACAAAGTCGTAGGCGCCCTGCCGAGTGGCTTTAACAGCCAGCTCCAGTGAAGCGTAGGATGTGATCATCACAACGACCACATCCAGATTTTGTTTGTTGATGTATTCAAGCACGTCGATTCCTTGTATGCCGGGTAGTTTATTGTCCAGCAACACAATATCGAGCGAATTTGATTTCAGGATATCAAGGGCTTCCTCGCCGGTTTCAGCTGCTTTCACATCAAAACCAATATCCTCATCCATAAATGGATAGCTAACCACATAATTTTCAAGGATACGGCAAACACCCATCCGGATTCCGGGTTCGTCATCAACCACCAACAGCCTCAGTTTTTCCATAGGATCACATTTTTAGCAATTTGTTGATCTCTTTGTGCAATTGATCATTCCTGATCCCCTTGTCCAGGAAAAGATCGGCCTTGATCCATTCCTGTTCATCCTCGGTGGTAACATCAAATAGCATTCCCGTTTCGGCAGTTACTGCTGAAGCTATGATGACAGGCACGTCAGGATAGAGGTTTTTTATTTTGTGCGAGAGGATAAACCCGGTGTCCTGGTTCTCCATCATCAGGTCGAGAATTGCCAGATCAGGCCGCATCTTTTCAATGATGCTTTCTGCTTCCTTTTGTGTATCAGCTGAGATTACTTCAAAACCCATGGCCTTTACAGCCATTTTGAGCTGAAACAAGTAGTCTGCATCGTCATCGACGATCAATATGGTTTTTTTTTCTTTTTTCAACATGGCAATCTTTTTTTTTCTGTTTCTAACCAATGAGTTGGTCGTCACTTATTTGTTGTTTTTTTTCTTCCCTGGACTTTTTTGGTAGTGTAACGAAAAAAGTAGTCCCGGTTGGACCGGCTGCAGGGTCGTCATTCGATTCTACTTTGATGCTTCCACTGTGCATTTTGATGATGCCATAAATGATGGGCAGGCCAAGCCCTGTCCCCTGCCCTGTTTCCTTTGTGGTGAAAAAGGGTTCAAACATCTTCTCCATGTTTTGTTTTGAGATGCCCGTACCCGTATCCCTGACAATAAACTCAAGATCTTGTTTATTATTGGCATCGTCAACCGCAATGACCAGTTCTCCTCCATCAGGCATTGCATCCACCGCATTCTTAAACAAGTTTGCAAACACCTGGACCATCTGGTCATGATCACATTCCAGCACCGGATCCTGGGTGTTGATTTTTATGTCAAGTTTGACATTTTCAGGCAACACAAATGTTTTTAAGCCATTATTAATGAGTTTTTTAACATTTACCTCATCGATGCTCACCTTGCTTTTCCTTGCAAAATTCAAAAGGCCACCAACGATTTTCTTGCACCTGTCGGCCTGTTCCACAATCATTTTAAGGTCGCGATACAAGGGTGAAGTTGGGTCAATTTCATCCAGGAGAATATGGCTGTACATAATCACCACGCCCAAAGGGTTATTTACTTCGTGTGCAATGCCGGCTGCCAGTTGTCCCATGGAGGCCAGCTTCTCGCTTTGTTTAAGTGCTGCCTGTGTCGAAGCAAGTTTTTTGTTTGAGATATCCAGCTCGGATATATATTCGTGGAGCTGATCGATGGTATAGGGCAGACACATTTCCGACTCAGCAAGGCCTTGTAAGATCGCTACGGCGTGTTCGTAACAGGTATCGTAACCGCATGCACCACAATTAAGCTCATCTTCAGGTTCTTTCTTGCCAAAACGGGCAAGCACTTCCCTGATTTCATAATTTTTGGGCAGATCGGGGAAGCGTTGATCATTGGCGCTAAACTTACGGCCCATTTCAAGTTTCATGTAAGTACTGAAATCCTGCTGCCATTGGTTAAGGTCTAAGCGATCATATTTTCGCTTGGCAAAGTTTGAGATGTTCTTCCTTTTGAAGAAGAACTGGTGTTTATGACTCATTCCGGGACCGTTGATGCAGCCGTTGCAACACAGAAGGTCAAACATCTTGGCTTCCAGCAGTCCTTCCTCAAACTCCCGTAAAACCTCGATAATATCGTGGCGGCCTTCAGCCACGATAATATCACCTTTAACAAAGTCCTCTTCCAGGTCAACGGTTTGCAGCATCCCTCCACTGATAGGAAAAATGGCCCCCTTTCCTGCAATCGGCGGATCAAACTCTGTGGCAGTTACATTATGTTCTCCAAGCTTTTTCTCGTCAAACATGCGGCGAAGCTCAACAAAGGATATCACCTCGTCAATCAGGCCATCGAACTGCTCATCAGCGGCTTCCACTTTTTTGGCGATACACGGACCAATGAACACGATTTTCGTATTCTCGCCATACTTTTTCTTCACCACCTTGGCTGTGGCAATCATTGGAGACACCACAGGTACGAGCGAGTCAATGATCTGTGGATGATGTTTCTCCACATAGCTTACGATTGCCGGGCAGCTTGTGGATATCAGCGGTCTGCCTGGTTTTGACTCAAGCAGTTCTTTATATTTGTTAGCAATAAGTTCTGCACCAAATGCAACTTCTGTAACGTAATCGAAGCCGAGTGCCCTGATCATCCCAACGAATTGGCGATAGTCGCTGATGTCAGTGAATTCGCCGGCGATACTTGGAGCCACAATGGCTGCCACAGCTTCGTTTTCATGCAGCAACATTTTAACCTTATCGATGGAGAAGGCAAACATTTTGGCATCGCGGCTGCACACGCGGATGCAATTGCCGCAGGCGATGCATCTGCTCGGTATGATTTCAGCCTGTCCGTTGGCAATTTTGATGGCCTTGGCCGGGCATTCGCGCACACAGGTATAACAAACCCTGCAGCGGTCCTTGACCGTATATATGATCTCTTTGTTCTGTTTGTAATGCTGCATGGGATTATGCTTTTTTAACGCTGGTTTTCAACCAATCAGAAACTTTTTCCTGGTCTGAAAAGACCTTTTTGCTCTTGAGCATTGACAAAAGGGCTGGATTTTCGGAAGCAAAGGTCAACTGATTTTGTTTTTCCATTTCCATACACATTTTCTTTCTGGCAATGCTTTTTTCGAAGCCCCTGCTGATTGGTTGCCCTCCCCCACCGGCACAGCCGCCAAGGCACGCCATCACCTCTATGTAATGAATGTCGTCGCGCTCTTCTTCGAGTAACATGGCAATGTAATCGTCGGCTTCCTTGATGCTGCTAACCCATGCAAAGCCAAGTTGGTGGTCGCCAATACTTATTTTAGTTTCTTTTTTTCCGGCAAGGTTTTTGGGTATAGTAAACCGGAAATCTTCCGGCTTCCCACCCAACATCCTGAACACCTCCCTGGCAACTGCTTCAGCCTTTCCACCGGAGTATCCGGCTTCTGTGGCGGCCACAGACGAACGGTTGTAGGGCTGGTCGGGTTTTTCAGCCTGCAATTGGCCGATGTCAAGACCGTAGCATCGGAACAGCTGAAACAACTCACGAACGGTAAGTACAGCATCAGTTTCAGAGATGCCCTTGTGTGTATTCTCCTCTCGCGAAGCTTCAAACTTTTTGGCAGTACAGGGCAAGACAGTTACTGAATATATGTTTTCACTATTGATGCCACTTGATTCTGCATAATGTGACTTGATGAGGGTGCCCATTATCTGTTGTGCAGATTTGGCAGTAGCCAGCATGGGCAACCATTCAGTGCGAAACTCTTCAGCATACCTTACCCATGCAGGGCAGCAGGACGAAAGCAAGGGGAACTTTTGTCCACTTTTTTCTTTTAAAATGCTTACGAGGGTTTGTGCCTCCTCCATTATATTTAAATCGATGGCAAAACCCAGATCAAAGACTTTTGCTGCACCACATTTTTTGAGAGCTGATACGATGATTCCCTGTGGATCATCTTTGATTTTCATATTCAAATAAACAGCAAAGGAAGCTAATGCAGAAGGACTTACCTGGAAGACCACCTTCTTCGAATCTTTTCCGAGGGCGGCCTGCACCTTTTCCACGTGTGAAATATCGGTCAGGGCTGCTGTAGGACAAACCTGCACGCATTGTCCGCAATTGATGCAGGAAGAAACATTAAGGCCTTTGTTGAATGCGCTGTTGACGGTTGTCTGGTTGCCACGTGATATGAAATCTATGGCCGTAACAAGCTGTACTTCTTCGCATATGCGCACACAGCGGCTGCAAAGCACACATTTCGCAGGGTCACGGGCTATGCTCGTGCTTGAATAATCAGGGTGATGGATGTTCTTTTCTCCAAAAAACTTTCTTTCTTTGACATTCATTTCAGCGGCAAGCCATTGCAGCTCACAAATGCCATTGCGTGTGCAATAAAGGCAATCGTCGGGGTGGTTTGAAAGCAGCAACTCAACGAGTGTTTTCCTTGCCTGGATGACCCGCTGTGAGTTTGTCGTTACCTTCATGCCTTCCTCAACAGGATAGGAACAAGATGTGATCAGGTCGCGTTTACCTTCAACCTCCACTACACACAGACGGCAGGCACCGGTTGCGGAAAAACGGTTCATATGACACAATGTAGGTATTTTTATGCCATTGCTGCGTAAAGCTGTCAGCAGGCTATCTCCTTCATTTACAGTGATGAACTTATCGTTTACTTCAATCTTGAATTCCATAGTCAATTGTTGATGGTGCTATTTTACGATAACAGCATTAAATTTACAAACATCGTAGCATGAACCGCAGGCAATGCATCTTTCCTGTATGATGAAATGAGGGTACCTGGGCGACCCGATGATGGCTTCGACCGGGCATTTTTTCAGGCAAGCCACGCAACCAGTACATGCCTCCACATCAATCAAAAAGATGCGTAGGTCGGTACAGTGGTTTGCTGGGCATTTTCTTTCAAATATATGTGTATCAAACTCTGTTTTAAAATATTTCAATGTATTAAGGATCGCCATTGGTGATGATTTGCCAAGTGCACACAGTGAGGTATCCCTTATGACACCTGCCAGGCTTTTGAGTTGCATGACCCCTTTGAATCTCTCCAGGGTCTGGTGAGTACCATTTTCGGCCGGACGGCTGGTGGCCCGGTTCATGATCTCGAGCAAACGCGCTGTGCCCTCACGGCAAGGAATGCATTTTCCACAGCTTTCCTTTTTAAAGAATTCGGTGAAGTACCTGGCCATATCCACCATACATACATCTTCATCGAGCACTACAAAGGCGCCACTGCCCAAAGCTGCTCCAATGTTCTGAAGTTCAGCAAAATCCACCCTGGTGTCCAGCGTTTCCCTGGTGATGTAACTACCGCTGTTGATCCCAAGCACAATGGCTTTAAAATCCTTGCCATTGCTAAGACCGCCACCGATCTCATCAATGATTTCCCTGAAACTGATTCCCATGGGCACTTCGGCAGTTCCATAGTTCTTCACATTGCCTGACAGGGTAAACAACTTGGTACCCTTGCTGTGTTTTGTGCCAATGTTTTTGAACCACTCGTGTCCATTTTTGAGGATCAGCGGCACATTGAAGAGGGTTTCCACATTGTTTACGATGGTAGGCTTTTCCCACAAGCCTTTTTCGGCCGGATAGGGCGGCTTTGAGGAAGGCATCGCCCTTTTTCCTTCGATGCTGTTGTTTAGGGCTGTTTCCTCTCCACATACAAAAGCCCTTGCTGCTTCCTTGACAATTACGTCAATATTGACACCTGAATCAAGAATATGATATCCAATAAGGCCATAATCACGCGCCTGCTTAATGGCTTCATTGAGCCGTTTAATTGAGAGACGGAATTCTTTTCTTATGAAGATATAAGCTTTGCTGGCCCCAATGGCATAAGCAGCCAGTAATATGGCTTCGATGAGCCTGTGTGGGTTGCTTTCAATGATGGCCCTGTTCATATAGCTGCCAGGATCACTTTCGACGGCATTGCAAACGAAATATTTCTGATCACTGCCAAACTGCAGGGCAGCAGCCCATTTTTTTCCGGTTGAGTATCCTCCGCCCCCCCGTCCGGCCAGCTCGCTTTTTTCGATGATCTCGCAAACACCGGCCGGTGTATGTCGGGAAATCGTATCGGCAAACGCCTGGTATCCGCCTTTGGCGATGTATGCAGCAACAGACACTGGGTCGATGATGCCGCAATGCTCCAGCAGCATGCGATGCTGGCCTCCAAAAAAAGGATGGTCTTCAATATAGGAAACACCTTGCCATTCCTGGAAAATGGGGTTTCTGTATTGCCCGATTGTTTCTATTTCAGGAAGATTATCGTTCAATATCTCATCCAGCAGAAACTGCACTTTTCCTGCAGTAACATTGGCAAAAGAGAGCCTGGCCTTGCCCGGCAGCTGTATATCGACGATGGGTTCGGCCTTGCATAAACCAACGCACCCCCCCTCAACCAGCAAAACATCTGATTGATTCTCAATTATATAGGCTTGAATGGCTTTGTAAGTTTCGTTTGCACCGGCAATTTGCCCGCAACTGGCCATTCCTATGTAAATATGCGGTTTGTCAACCCTTTCACCGGAAATGTAAGACAAAGGCTTTTTTAATTCCTCTGCTGCATCCCTGTTGGGATTGCGCAATACCTCATTTACCAGAAAATCTTTAATGTTCTCCAAGTTCACCATTGTCATATTGCAGCATTTTCTTTTTCCCTGATTGAGTCAATAAGTTGTTTCAATGAGGCGGTGTTCAGGCTGGTGTGATAAGCCTCATTAACCTCAATCAATGGTGCAAGACCACACGCGCCAATACAGCTTACTACCTCGAGGCTGAAAAGTCCGTTTTTATCACACTCACCGTCTTTAATTTTTAGAAGCCGTTGTAATTCTTTCTGCAATTTAGCAGCTCCGGCAACGTGACAGGCAGTGCCATGACAAAGGCGGATATGGTATTTCCCAACGGGCCCAAAACGAAAATTGTCATAAAATGTGGCAACACCATATATCTTGTTTATGCTTATATCCAGGTAGTCACCTACAGCTTTTATTGTCTCTTCTGATAAATAACCTTGCTGATCCTGAATGGCCTGCAGCAGGGGAATCATATCCTCACGCCGGCGATTTGGAAATTGTTCAAATATGCCTTCTAAACGATTAGCCATTATTTTTGAGTTGATATTTATTTCACAATGCACAACAAATATCGGAAAAAAAATCAAACCACATGCAAATAAAAAGCATAATCATCCACAAATATCGCTGAAAAGAAGATGTTGAATTATTAATGTTTTCATATTATATTAACCCAAAAGAAAATAAACATCTATGAATTTTTAATTAGTAGCGTTTAATAATATTATTATGAATCGGTTAATGCTACGACATTCAAAAGATGTGAAGAAATTAACCGGATTTATAAAATGCTTTGCTTATTTTTGTTAATCAAAAGAGAATAAACGACCAAATTTTGAAGAGATGGGTGAAAAACAGTCTTCCGGAATTGTAATATGCATGGGTAGCAGTTGTTTTTCGCGTGGGAACAAAAAAGCGCTGGGCATCATCAGGCAATATTTGAAGGAGAAATCTCTGGAAGCAGAGATCACATTCAGGGGAGCCCACTGTTTTGGCATATGTGAGAATGGACCGGTACTGGTTATCAATGATAAGCAATTAACCAATGTACAGCCATCAGAGGTTACCGGTTTGCTTGATCAACATCTTATGGAAACATAGGCTTTCCAACCCAAGAGAATCAGAACACATAGTAATGACGGGGCTTGACCTGTTAACACATAACTACTGGAACAAATGCAGACGATTATCATAAACAATGAAAGCTGTACAAAATCCTATGCTTGCATAAGGGCTTGCCCGGTCAAGGCCATTGGTGTGCGCAACAAGGATGGCATGCCGGTTATCAATCATTCCCGCTGCATTGGATGCGGAAGCTGCCTGGACGTATGTGCAGCAAATGCCATATCCCACTACAGTGACAAGGAAGCAACCATTGAGTTGCTGCAGTCTGATCATAAAGTTGCCGCCATCGTTGACCCAACCATCAGTGGCGAATTTCCCGACATTACCGATTATCGCAAATTTGTGGAAATGATACGCCGGCTTGGTTTCGATTACGTGAACGAAGTTTCGTTTGGTGTAGATCTTGTTGCAAAACAATACAATAAGCTACTTTCTGATTTTAAAGGCAAATACTACCTGCTGGCAAACTGCCCTTCGCTGGTTTCTTATGTGGAAAAGTTTTACCCTGAAATTATTGACAACCTTGCTCCCATCTTAACACCGATGACAGCCACTGCGAAGGTTGCACGTGAAATGCATGGCAACGAATTGAAAATTGTATTCATTGGACCATGTCTCTCTGCACGGCATGAAGCACAATTGCATAATGACAACGGCAAAGTTGATGCTGTTCTGACTTTCAGTGAACTGCGCGAGCTCTTCAGTCAGTTTGACATTAAGGAGTCTAAAGTCGAATACTCAGATTTTGATCCACCGATTGGTTATTACGGGTCGCTGTATCCGGTGAGTAACGGCATTGTTTATACGGCCGGCATCGACGAATCCCTGCTGAAGGGCAAGGTGGTCACCGTGGAGGATAAAAACAACATGATGGATGCCATCGAAGAGTTTAACCGGCATCCGGAAAACCTCAAAAGACATTATAA
>SKOK01000276.1 GCA_007120085.1 Bacteroidales bacterium
CAAAGTCAGAGAATGTGGCAAGACCTTCTTGCTGGAAGTATGCACCTGACACATAATAGGTGGTTCTTCCGCCACCGCCCCTTATCGAAATGTCGGCCATGTAGGTAGGTGCTGTTTCCTGATAGAAATACTTATGCCATCTTGTATCATTGGGATAAGTCTCCAGGAGGTTTGCAACCTGCTCTTCAGTTTGATGACCTGTTTCGATCCAGAAGTTGGTAAGCTGCGCTGTATTCATAAACCCGTTGAAGTAGTCCTCGTTGGCCAGTGATGACAATCCATATTGTGAATTCACGGTAATAATGGCCCTTTCATCACGAACACCAGATTTGGTAGTGATATAGATCACACCATTTGCGGCACGGGCGCCATAAATTGAAGTAGCAGAAGCATCCTTCAATACGGTTACGCTTTCAATGTCGTTCGGGTTGATTGAAAGTACGTTGCCTGGGGCAATTGGTGCACCGTCGAGGATGTAAAGCGGCGTAGAGCTGGCGCCAAGAGAACCAACACCGTGCAGCCTTACTGATGACAGCTGGCTGGGCTCACCGGATGAGGTAAACACCTGCAAACCTGCCACACGGCCCTGCATGGCATCCCAAACGTTGGCTACCGGACGTCTCTCAATTTCCTGCGAGCCTACCATGGTCAACGAACCTACCACAGTACCGACAGGACGAGCAGTACCGTAACCAACGACCACAACCTCTCCCAGGGCTGTCATAGCAGTTTCAAGGGCCACGTTGATCACGTTACGTCCCTGAACCGGAACCTCCTGTGTGGTCATACCGATAAAAGAAAATAAAAGCGTGGCATCCGCAGCCGCATTGATCTCATAACGGCCATTGATGTCAGTTACTGTGCCTATGGTAGTTCCCTGCACCAGGACGGTTACGCCCGGCAGTGTGCTACCATCAGCTGCATCGGTTACCGTACCGGTAACCCGCAATGTTTGCCCAAACGTCTGGATGCTAAACGCAAAGAGCAAAAACATTCCAAAACAAATAATTCGCTTCATGTTGTTTTAGTTTTTGTTAATAATTAATAAATTGAAAGTTAGTGATTTGATGGTTTTTTAATTTAAATTTAATTCCTTGTTAATGATACTTTCATTAATAAAATCTTGCAAATATACTATACTTTTTACATATAAACAAAATGCAAAGCATTATTAATTAGCTCATAAATTAAAAAACAACACAAATCTTCGGGTTTGAAACAATAGATGTTTCGATTTGATACCCTTTATGTTTCGATATTGATATTTTCAAGGATAACAAAATTTCGTGTTTAAAAATTATTGTCGTAATTTTGATATCAAAACCTTTTACCTTAAACAGCAGCATTGCTAATTGATTCTAAAAACTTTAATTGTTACCAATAATGATGAAAGACCGCATTTATTTCACAATCTGGCTATTGAGCACTTTTTTCTTGTTTTCATACCTTCCTGCCCTTTATTCACAAGTTCAGCATGGTGGCCATCCCACGGCGCAATTTACGCCATACCCTGCCGGGCAACTAGCTGCCTTGAAATCAGTTCTTGAACTAAGCCAGGAGCAGTTACAGGAAAAAGATTATTTCGAAAGTCGTGAAACCCAGCCCGGGGAGGCAATGCATGCCGGGTTTAACATCCAGGCTGCAATCTCGCCGCTCACACACGGCACATGGACGAATCACGGCGACAGCCTGATGGTCTGGCAGATGATGATTGAATCACCCGGCGCCAAAGGCATCGGGCTGATCCTCGAAAACTTTTACCTTTCAGAAAATACATCCGTCTTTTTATATGATCCATCGTTAACACACATCATCGGCAGCTTTAACCACAATAACAACAACCCCCACAATTTATTGTCAACCCAGCTGATCCCCGGCGACCAGCTCATCATTGAATATAAAGAAGCGGTCACAGGCTCAGAAAGCTTTTCCGAATCTTCGTTCGACATAAGCAGCGTGATCCATATCAGCAGCGGGGTTGCAGACTTGCAGGACGACAAAAGCCTTGGCAATGCTGAATGGTGTCACGTGGACATCAATTGCAGTGAGGGTAAGATGTGGCAGCGGCAAAAGCGGGGCGTGGCCCGAATGCTGATGAAGGTGGGCAACAGCTTCTTCTGGTGCAGCGGCTCCCTGGTCAACAATACCAGCCAGGATGGCACACCATATTTCCTCTCAGCGGCCCACTGCGGCGACAATGCCACTTATGATGATATGCTTGCATGGCAATTCTATTTCAACTTTGAACGGCCTGAGTGCTTCGGTTCGGGCTTCCCTGCACATAACGTAATAACGGGTGCATATATGATGTCGGAAGGTCCGCTGCTAAACGGGTCTGACTTTCGTCTGCTGCGCCTGGTACATACCCCGCCGCTGGCCTGGCGGCCATACTACAACGGCTGGAATCGCATGAATGAACCAGGCAATTCCGGTGTCGGCATCCATCACCCTGCCGGAGATGCCAAAAAAATATCCACCTATGATCAAACGGTGACTTCATCAAACCCAAATGTCAGCGGAAGCCAGATGGCCGACAACTCGGCCTGGCGTGTAAACTGGAAAGAAACCGATAATGGACACGGCGTTACACAAGGCGGGTCATCAGGCTCTCCACTTTTCAATGAAGATGGCCTGATCGTAGGAACCCTCACGGGAGGCTCCTCCAACTGCAACAACAGGACCAACCCCGACTTCTATGGAAAGCTAAGTTACCATTGGGATCAAAATGGCGACTTTTTTTATGACCGCATAAAAGAATATCTCGACCCCTACGATAGCGGCATAACTGAATTGGGTGGATTTGATCCTGTAATGGCCAGCTTCCCAACACCCGGGTTCGTTTCTGCAAGCCCTCTTGACAATGGGCACGTACTGGTAGAATGGACCAAACCCGGCCAAACCCCAAACATCCCCGGATGGTACGCTTACTCGCACGAATATGACGGCTACAACTGGGACG
>SKOK01000274.1 GCA_007120085.1 Bacteroidales bacterium
ATACTTGGTGTCGGGGGTATGCAACTGTTTGTGGCAGAAGTTCCTGGCGCTGAACCATCCAAGCTCCATCCGCAAATGCGAAATACAGCCCAAAGGTTATGGGGCATATATTTTCTTTTCACACTCATACAATGCCTGCTCCTGATGCTGGGAGGCATGGATTTCTTTCACAGTATCAACCACGCATTCAGCACCATGGCAACAGGAGGCTTTTCAACGCAAAACGACAGCATAGCAGGTTATTCACCCTACATCCAGTATGTGATCATCTTTTTCATGATCATGGCAGGCATCAGTTTCACACTTCATTACTATTTAATAAAGAGAGAATTCAAAAAGGTCCTTAACAATGAGGAGCTGAAATTTTATTTGTCGATAATCTTAATTTTTACGCTGGTTTTGACTGTATCTGTATTTTTGTTGCACCAGGTGGGTTTAGAACAAGCCTTTCGCGACAGCTTGTTTCAAACGGTGGCCATTGCCACCACAACAGGCTTTGTAACGACTGATTACCTGCAATGGAACGGCGCCTTGTGGTTCCTGATTTTTTTGCTTATGTTTACCGGTGGCTGCATCGGCTCTACGGGCGGAGGAATAAAAATGATCCGGCTCCTTGTGCTTTTCAAAAACACCAGGCTTGAGCTAAAACGCCTCATCCACCCGATGGCCATTATCCCTGTCAGGATCAACGGAAAAGCAATTCCGCGGGAGATTATCACTAACTTTCTTGCATTTTTTCTGATCTATATCCTGATATTTATGACAGGGGCAGCCATTATGAGCGCTTACGGCCTTGACTTTGAATCCGCCATAGGTGCCTCCATTGCCACAATTGGAAATATCGGGCCGGCCATCGGAAGTGTTGGACCAGTTGAAAATTATGCGCATATTCCGATGAGCGGTAAATGGGTGTTAAGCTTCTTCATGCTGCTCGGACGGCTTGAGTTATTTACGATTCTATTGCTGCTCTCTCCAAGCTTCTGGAAAAAGTAATACATTCGTCTTTTTGCCGATCCGTCATCTTCCGGTTAACCCCAATTATTTAAAACAGAAAAAAACATCCTGCCAGCGGATACAATTTGTTTATATTTGCGCAACACAATAGCCTTACAGAATGATCAGCATCTGCATCCCAATATACAATTACGACATGAACAAGCTGGTCGGAGCACTTCACCGGCAAGCTGCCAACCTGGAAGTAGCGTTTGAAATATTGCTGATAGATGATTGCTCAGACAGGGTATTTCAGAAGAATAATCGTAAGCTGGCTAAGCTGGAATTGGTGCGATACGAAGAGCTGGATCAGAACATCGGTCGCAGCAGGATACGCAATCTGTTGATGGGAAAGGCGAATTACGATTATTTGCTGTTTTTGGATTGTGACTCGGAATTACCTGACACAGATTACCTGAAAAGATATCTGCATTGCATACATAATGATCCTGGAGTGAGCGTTATTGTTGGTGGAACAACATACGCAAACGCTCCCGGCAACCCTGAAAAACGCCTGCACTGGCTGTTTGGATCGAAAAGGGAAGTAAAAACCGCGGCCCAGCGCCTTCAAAACCCCCATAAATCTTTCACGTCAAATAACTTCCTGATTCACAAAAACATACTTAAAACGGTTCCTTTCAACGAAATGCTTTCAGGCTATGGCCACGAAGACACACTCCTGGGCTATGAAATAAATAAAAGGGGAATACCTATAAGGCACATTGATAACCCCTTGATTCACAAGGGTCTTGAAACAGCAAAAGAATTCCTGGCAAAAACCGACCAGGGGCTGAAGAACCTGCTCAAAATTAATGAATTACTGCAGCATGAACCGGAGTTCATTCAAACTGTCAGGGTTTTGAATCTCAGTCACAGGCTAAAGCGCTTAAAACTGCTCAAGCCCTTTGTTTCCGTTTTTTCATATACTGAGAAAAGCATCGTGCGCCAACTATTGGGAAAATCACCAAATCTTTGGATGCTGGATTTTTATAAACTTGGAAAGATCAGTCAATATTCGATAGACGCACAGTCCGGAAGTCAGGCAACATAGCATTCAAGCAAACTGGTGTTTCCGTCAGGCTCTAAGGCAACACCATTGATTAAGGCTGGGATCAAAACGGTTTCCCCTTTTGTGACATTTAGCTCGCCGCCGGGGTAATGTATCTTAAAACCGCCTTCCAGGCAAATGTAAACAACAAATGAGTCAACAAGGTAGTAATCCAGTTCGAGTCTTTTGCCGAATCGCAAATAACGGGTGGTAAAGTAAGAGGACCGTACGAGTTCAGTTGGCTTATTATGACCGAAAGTAAATGCTACACGGTTGTCTTGTTCAGAAAAATCTATCACATCCATTGCCTCTTCTGTATGCAATTTCCGAAACTTCCCATCACTCCCAGGCCTGTCCCAGTCATAAAGACGGTATGTAACATCTGAGGATTGCTGTATTTCACAAAGTGTGATTCCAGCGCCAATGGCGTGCACCTGACCTGACGGAATGTAGAAGACATCACCGGCTTTCACCTTATAAACGTTCAGGATGTCTTTCAGCTTTTTCTCATTAAGATGTTTAAGATAGGATGCCTGGCTGATGTCCTGGTTAAAACCCGCGATGATCTCAGCTCCGGGTTCTGCATGAATCACATACCACATTTCCGTTTTTCCGGGCGAATGGTGGCGGGCTTGCGCCACTGCATCACCAGGGTGAACCTGTATGGACAGATCGTCGTTCGTATCAAGCAGCTTGATCAGCAACGGAAACTTGTTTCCGTGTTTATCAAACACCTGTTCACCGACCAGGTCAGCCATATAAACTTCGATCAAATCGTGCAGTTCGTTGCCTGCCAGAAAACCATTGGCAACCACTGAAATGCTGCCAGGCACTGTTGAAAGTTCCCAGGATTCGCCACAGTTCGGCAGCGGATCAAAGTTTTTCCCAAACAGCG
>SKOK01000028.1 GCA_007120085.1 Bacteroidales bacterium
CCCTCAGCCGGCAAGGCCTTAACATCGCATTGGTTGATGCTGATATCTTTGGCCCGTCGATCCCGAAAATGTTTGGACTGGAATCAGCCAGACCAGGCATGACAACGGTGGATGAGAAAAATATGATGGTGCCGGTTGAAAAATACGGCATCAAAATCATGTCGATCGGCTTCCTCGTTGATAGCGGCAAGGGCTTGATCTGGCGCGGACCGATGGCCGCCAAAGCCATCACACAGGTCTTTGAAGACACCTTGTGGGGTGAGATAGACTATATGATCATCGACTTCCCGCCCGGCACCAGCGACATACAGCTCACAACCGTTCAGAAACTCGTTGTTACAGGAGCCATCATTGTTACCACACCACAGGAGATGTCACTTTGCGACGCCCGGAAGGCAGCCTCAATGTTCACAAATCCTGATCTGAAGACACCCATCCTCGGTGTGGTTGAAAACATGTCATGGTTCAGCCCTGCCCAGCATCCCGATGAGAAATATTTCATCTTCGGACAGGGTGGTGGCGAGCGTCTGGCGAAAGAATACAACACCAGACTATTGGGTCAGATTCCACTTGTAGTCGAAGTGGGCGAAGCCGCCGACAAAGGCCTGAGCATCTACAGCCAGGGCAACAAAACAGTTGTGAAAGCTTTCGATAAGATGGTGGAGCAACTGGTTAATACCTGATCCCTCTCCCCTTTTTTACCCAGCCCGGATTGGTCAATACCGCTTTGCCCGGATGATCAATCCGGGTTTTATTATTCCCCAAAAGCACACACCAAAGAGTTCTTAACCAGCAAGTTATGCTCCCAGCACCTTCAAGGCCTCGTAAACAAGAAACGCCGGCCAGACAATCGCTTTGAGCAATCCAACCACTCCCATCCAAAAAGAGGTAGCTATTGAAATGTAATAAATTACTGCGCCAATGAATCCCAGGCCATACACAGCACTGGCTGATCCACTTCCGTGATCTTGACTTTTCATAGGGTTTTGATTAACATACGTTGGAACAAAATAATAGCGGCCAGTTACCATTTGTTGTCACTCACACAAATATTTTCAAAGCAAAAACGGTCATTATGGAAAACCTTTTTAAAGAAAATAATTATTCTATGAGCAATTTATTCAAACCTTTATCAAAAGAGTAAACTTTATATTTTTTCACATGATTATAACCTAAAAGGAGTGAATCAACAAAATCAATTTTTTTCTTATGAAATATTTGCAGCGCTTTTTCCAGAACATCTTTATCGTATGTTGAGATGTTTTCATATGAGATTAATGTCCTCAATGCAACGTTTACTGCACCTCTTGGCACATTGTATAGTTTTTCCAAAACATATACCACCTCAGCAAAAACCTCAAAAGGAATGTACACATTCAGACCTTCAATGATACCTACTGCTTGCTCATAATGATCAGCATGATCATTCAAAAGATACCTAAGTAAGATATTTGCGTCAACTATTTTCATGCTTTTCGCTAACAACAATAGACCAAACACTTTTCTCCATTTCCAGTAATTCTGTATTTTTATATTTCTCAAGGATAGCAGCAGCACTTTTTTCTCTTGAAAAACCAAGGTTTCTTGCGGGCACACGCTTCCGGTCCCTTACAAATATTTCAACTTCTCTGCCTAAAAACTGTTCCAGCTCTTTGATTTTCAAAGTATCAGAGGTTATTTTTCGCCTGATTTTTATAGCACTCATTTTGTTTTATTATGGCACATTTGAAAAATTGCGTCTTTCTTATTTGAAGTACTGTTACAAAGATAAGAATTTGATCTGAAAGCACACCCAAATTGACATCTTTTCTCAATTGCATTACTAATTGGCAACAAATAATCCAAAAATTATCATTCTATATTAATTGTTCAGATTCATTTAGTCGAGCTATTTCTTCCTGTATCCAACCATAGACTCATTCTCCGTAATTTTTGGTACGACAATACAAATAACGACATTGAGCATTAATGTGTACATACACAAAGATCGCAATTAATTTAAAATAAAAATTCATTGAAATTTCCCTGATCGCTTGTATTATTAAAAATCATTTCGTTATTTTGCAAAATGTTTAAATGAAATTAAAAATACAGTTATGAGCCTACAAGTTAAGATACTCGGACCGGGATGTGCAAAATGCAAAACCCTCGAAAAACTCACCCGCGAAGTGGTGGAAGAGCATGGCATCGATGCGGTAATCACTAAGGTTGAAGACATTATGGATATCATGAAATATAATATCCTTGCAACGCCGGCACTGGTGATTAACGAAAAAGTGGTTATCAAAGGCAAACTACCCGCAAAAACAGAAATCAAGAATCAATTTGAACAGTTTCAATCATGACAGACAAAAAAATGGCTTTTGACCCGGCAGACCAGGAAATTGCCGCTTATGCCCGCGCCCTGGGCCACCCTGTAAGGGTGTATATCCTAAGAAAGCTTTCAAAAATGAATGCCTGCTGTTACAGTGGCGACCTGGTGGATGAGCTGCCCATTGGACGCTCAGCCCTCTCACAGCATCTGAAAGAACTCAAGCATGCAGGCCTCATCCAGGGAGAAATTAAAGCTCCATTTATTAAATACTGCATCAACAAGGAAAACTGGGAGAAAGTAAAAGTTGCTTTTGCAGACTATTTTGACCAGTCTATTCTGCAAGAATGTTTATAAATCACTGAATTTCATTCTACTGACCATAAACCAAACAGTTATGACAAAACTTTTGATCCCTGGACTTTTATGCCTTCTGCTGGCAGCATGCAATCAATCTCCTGATAACAGCAACAGCAATACTGAGATGGTTGCTGTCAATGAAGCAAAGGTAAATGTATATTATTTTTATGGCCGTCAGCGCTGTGTCACTTGTGTTACGTTGCAGGAAGTTGCCAAAGATGCCATTTTGAGTAATTTTTCAGACAACCGGGATGTTGC
>SKOK01000250.1 GCA_007120085.1 Bacteroidales bacterium
GGTTGATAATAAGTGCCAGGGAAACCAGGTTAATTCTGAAAGAAAATGCTGTGATCATACCGTTGAGCTGGTTCTTATTGTCTTAAATCATTTTTATGAGCCTGTTATTCACAAAAAACCTACCCAACGCCCGCCTTGGCATCTGGGAGATCACCGAATCAACCGATGAGTTGTACCGGCAGGCAAGGCTTACACCCTCAGAGCATGATTTCTATAAACACCTTAAAAGCCCCCTGCGTCAGAAGCACTGGCTCAGCTACCGGCTTATACTGCCGCATCTCATAGAAAAGGAGGCTGTTTCGGGCATCGCATACGACGAATTTGGAAAGCCTTATCTCGAAAACGGTGCAGGACAGATCTCCGTTGCCCACTCCGGAAAGTACGCCACCCTCATCATCAGCAAAACAAATAGGGTCGGTATTGACATTGAAGCCATTCAGCCAAAGATCGTTAAGCTCACCCATAAATTCCTGACAAAGGAAGAGATGGAATATAGGTTTCCTTCGAGGTTAACAGAAAGCCTTTGCGTGATCTGGTGTGCCAAAGAAGCACTGTATAAATTGCAGGGTGGGAGAGGGCTTGTGTTTTCGGAGCATATACACATCAGCAATTTCACATTTACCAGCAACGGACATTTGACCGGCTATGTGACCAGGGACCAGAAGCGGAGTCAATACCATTTGTTTTTCGAAAGCCTGGATGATTACATACTGGTGTATAGCATTGAATGATCATTGTCATTGATGCGTGCATTTTGTCGCTCCAGCCTACAAACAATAATGGGGATAATTCGTTATCTTTGTGATTTCGTTATTGAATGCTGGGTGCTGGATGTTAGAAGTTGGATGTTAGAGGTTGGATATTAGATATTGGATGTTTGTTTAATTGTTCAATCGTTTAATTAGAAACCAGAAACCAAAAATTAGAAATTAGAAAACGGTCACCATGAACCCGTAACTAATAACCCGTAACCAGAAATTAGTAACCAGAAACCATATAACCATTTAAAGTAATTGTCATGAAATACGATCTAATCGTTTTGGGCAGTGGCCCGGGAGGATATGTGGCAGCCATCAGGGCGTCGCAATTAGGAATGAAAGTGGCCGTAGTGGAAAAGGCCGAACTGGGCGGTGTGTGCCTCAACTGGGGATGCATCCCCACAAAAGCGTTGCTTAAAAGCGCACAAGTGTTTGAATACCTGAATCACGCTGCTGACTATGGTGTAAAGTTCGATGGCGAAGCATCCGCCAGCCTGCCGGATATGGTGAAGCGCAGCCGTGAAGTGGCCGCCGGCATGAGCAAAGGGATACAGTTTCTTCTTAAGAAGAATAAAATTGAACACATACAAGGACACGGTACTTTGCTGCCAGGGAAAAAGATCAGGGTGAAACCTGATGATGGCGATGCCACTGAATACGAGGCAGATCACATCATCATTGCCACTGGCGCACGCAGTCGCCAGCTCGACAACCTGCCGCAGGACGGCAAAAAGATCATCGGCTACCGCGAGGCCATGGTGCTCGACAAACAGCCCGAATCCATGGTGGTGGTAGGCTCAGGTGCCATAGGTACCGAGTTTGCCTGGTTCTACAATGCCATCGGCACAAAAGTAACGCTGGTGGAATTTATGCCAAACATCGTGCCGCTTGAGGATGAGGAAGTATCCAAAACATTGGAGCGCTCATTCAAGAAAGCAAAGATCAAGGTGATGACCAACAGCTCAGTAGAGTCGGTTGACACCTCCGGCGAGAAGTGCAAGGTGCTGGTGAAGACCAAAAAGGGTGAGGAAACCATCGAGGCTGACATCGTGCTTTCAGCAGTGGGCATTGCTGCCAACATCGAAGGCATTGGCCTGGAAGAGACCGGCATCAAAACGGAGAAGGGCAAAATTGTGGTTGATGAGTTTTACCGTACCGGCGTAGAGGGTTATTATGCCATTGGCGATGCGGTGCCCGGTCAGGCGCTGGCACACGTGGCCTCTGCCGAAGGCATCATCTGCGTGGAGAAGATCGCAGGCCATCATCCCGAACCGATGGATTACAACAACATCCCCGGATGTACTTACTGTTCACCAGAGGTGGCCTCAGTGGGTTACACCGAAAAAGCTGCCAAAGAGGCCGGTTATGAACTGAAGGTTGGGAAATTCCCCTTCAGTGCATCAGGAAAAGCCAGCGCGGCCGGTGCCAAAGAGGGTTTTGTGAAGCTGATCTTCGACGCCAAATACGGCGAATTGCTCGGTGCCCATATGATCGGCGCCAACGTCACCGAAATGATTGCAGAGGCCGTGGTTGCCCGCAAGCTGGAAACTACGGGACACGAATTGATCAAAGCCGTGCATCCGCACCCAACCATGTCGGAAGCCGTGATGGAAGCCGCAGCGGCTGCTTATGACGAGGTGATACATATGTGATGATGTGTAAATGTGTAAATGTGAAGATGTGCAAATTGGGGATGTCGTGAATATTATGTTTTAAACTTCTGTCTCGGTATATATTGCCGTTGGCTTTAGCCAACGGGCTGGAAATGGCACAACTCCCAGGGGGACTTTAGTCCCAGACAAGCCTGAACAGACACTTATTTTGGGGCTAAAGCCCCCCTGAGAGCATTACTGCATTCTATCCGTCAGCTAAAGCTGACGGCAATGGATAGGGTGCTCAAAATCAAGATAATTCGTCTCCCCATGTCATTCCCGCATTGTGGCCACCGCCCCTTCACGGGGGCTACCCACTCAGAATGACAGGAGGCTACGAATGAGAAATTAGCGACCACTAACCACACTTAACTCCAAACTCCAAACCCCAAACTCCAAACTCTGAACCCATCTCCCATGAAAGTAACCAAAACCGATTTCAACGGCCTGCTCATCATCGAACCCAGGGTGTTTCACGATGACAGGGGCTATTTTTTTGAATCCTGGAATAAGCAAAC
>SKOK01000163.1 GCA_007120085.1 Bacteroidales bacterium
CTGGCACTTGATGAGGCACGCGACTTAGAGCTTGTTCCACCCGAAGAGCCACATCAGCTGCGGGTGGATGTAGGGGTTGCACTGATGGAAGCACGAAAAAACCGTGCAAATATGCTGGCACAGGAGCGGCAAATGATAGAAGCTGAGAGCCAGGTTGACCAGGCCCGCGCCGAAAACAGGTTCAATGCCAACCTGTTTGCCGTATATGGCCTGACACAGAGTGCCGATGACTTTGGAGATGCATACAGGAATCCACTGGACCAGCAACAGCTCCGTGTGGGCATACAGGTGCCCATACTCGACTGGGGCGTTTCCAAAGGCAGGGTGAGGATGGCTGAATCTAACAGGGAGCTTGTCAGCACAACTGTAAACCAGGCGATGATAGATTTTGAACAGGAGGTTTTTCTGCGCGTGATGGAGTTTAACATGCTGGAGAACCAGCTGGAGATTGCCCGGAAAGCTGATGTCATTGCCGACAAGAGGTATGAAGTGACCCGAGAACGGTTTTTGATTGGCCGGATTGACATTATCGACCTCAACCTGGCACTCGAAGAAAAGGACAGGGCCAAGCAAAGATACCTGGCTGCACTCAGGAACTACTGGCGCGGCTTTTATGAAATGCGCCTCATCACACTATACGATTTTGTAAATGATCAACCCATAACTGCTGATTTTAGTCAGATATAATAGGTTCACAGGCAGGTTCAACAAAAGGGGTGCTTTATTGTTCTGGCAACCAGGAAAAGGCACCAGGCTTGTTCGTTTTTTGTGATTTGATGCGATATATTCAAAATTCTAACGTATATTTGAGCTTTACACCAAATGTATGGGTAGGAAAAGCAAGGTTCTGGTCATTAGGTTCAGCTCAATTGGCGATATTGTGCTGACCACCCCGGTTGTACGCTGTCTCAAAATGCTTTCCGGAAGTCAAATGGAGGTGCATTTTGCCACCAAGAAAGCTTTCAAGGACTTATTGGTCTCAAATCCATACATTGACAAACTGCATCTACTGGATGGCAAACTCTCTGATTTCACCCGTCAGCTGCGGGCTGAAAACTTTGATCACATCATTGACTTGCATCATAACACCCGCACCGCTATGATCAAGTGGGCATTAAGAAAACCTGCAACTTCTTTCAATAAGCTTAATGTTGAGAAATGGTTGCTGGTAAACTTAAAAATCAATCGCTTGCCACAGCTTCACATTGTGGATCGTTATTTTGAAGCGGTAAGTAAGCTCGGTGTTATTAATGATGGTGAAGGGCTTGACTTTTTTCTTTCAGGTGATGTGGAAGCTGATGAATTCTTGTTGCCGCCATCCATTGGTGAAAAGTACATCGCTTTTGCCATTGGAGGTCAACATACTACCAAGCGTTTGCCAAATGAAAAAATAATCTCCGTAATCAAAAAACTTCCCTTGCCTGTGGTGCTGCTGGGTGGTAATGATGATGTGGTGAATTCAGCCATAATCTCAGCACAATGTGGTGACAGGATTTTTGACTGCTGCGGGAAGCTTTCCATCCAACAGTCGGCCTTGCTGGTTAAGAAATCAGCTGTGGTCGTTACACACGACACTGGCCTTATGCATATTGCAGCAGCATTTGATAAACCCATCGTATCAGTTTGGGGAAATACCGTTACTGGTTTTGGTATGTATCCGTATATGCCAAAATTTTCTGAACGGTCGCAGATTGTTGAGGTTAATAATCTTAAGTGCCGCCCTTGCAGCAAAATCGGGTTTTCTAAATGCCCAAAAAGTCACTTTGACTGTATGGTAAAGATAGACGAAGGTGAGATCGTGCGGTCAGTAAATAGAATGCTTGGCTGATAACTGTCTTGCGTTAATACACACCAGTCAGGAAAGGGTTGGACGTGCGTTCCTCCTGTATGGTTGTGCTGGGCCCGTGCCCCGGATAGACAATTGTTCCGCCGGGGAGTACCATAAGCTTTTGCAGTATTGATTTGATGAGCAGATCGTGATCTCCTGTAGGCAGATCGGTGCGGCCAATGCTGTTTTGAAACAATACATCGCCGGCAAAGAGCTTCCCGGAAACCTCATTGTAAAAGCAAAGACTGCCGGCAGCATGCCCGGGCGTATAAATCACCTTGAGTGCCTGCTCCCCAAATTCAATAATGTCACCATCATCAAGGAAAGTATCGGGCATGATGGGTTTATCCACATCAAAACCAAAAACCTTACCGTATTCTTTGCTGTTTTCCAGGAAAGGCAGGCTGTCTTTATGTGTCATCGGCTTTAACCTGTAGGTTTTGGAGATAAACCTGCTGCCGAGCATATGGTCTATGTGGCAATGTGTAAGCAGCTGGGCTGCCGGTTTCAGCTTCTGTTCAGAAATAAAGTCAGCCAGCTGTTTTTTTTCCTGCTTGTCATAGCAAGATGCGTCTATGATGACACATTCGCCGGTGTCATCATAAAGTACATAGGTGTTAACCTGGAAAGGGTTGAAAGTGAATTGCTTTATTCGTACCATGATAAAAAAATTAGTTTATTGAAAGACGGGGAATACCATTCGTGCTTCAATATTTAAACGGTCAAGTGGTAATCTTGTTTATCAAAGATAAAGAAAAATCCGTAAATTAGCATGATGCATTAAAAAACGGATTTCTTATGAAATTATTACAAAGGATCAAAGACCTGTCGGCTGATTATTACGATGAGGTGGTGTATTTCCGTCGTCATTTTCACGCTTTGCCCGAATTGTCGATGCAGGAGCATAAAACTGCGGCTTTCATTGCTGCGAGGCTAAAGGAGATGGGGGTTTCATATACTGAGGGCATCGCAGAAACAGGCATTGTGGCAGTTATTGAAGGCCGGAATCCTGATTCGGCCCTGGTGGCGCTGCGAGCCGATATGGATGC
>SKOK01000205.1 GCA_007120085.1 Bacteroidales bacterium
AGTTTGTCAGCAGCTCTCCCAGGGGTATTGGAAAGAGGTACTGGCACTCTTCGGCAATACCTTCGAGCACATCGATGGCTTTCCCGGTGCGAACCAGGTCGAACCAGCGGTGGCCTTCGAAAGCAAATTCAAGCTGGCGCATATCCATAATCTCATTTTCCAGCTGTGCCGGAGCGGTTGTACTGATCGGATTCAGGCCAGCGCGTACACGGATCGCATTGATGTCGTCGCGGGCTTCCTCAAGTCTGTCATTGAGCATAACCAAAGCCTCTGCCCTGATCAAATACATTTCGGCGAGGCGCAACACATACACGTTGTCTGTGCCGGTTTCAATGTCGTGGTACTTAATGCCATACAGGTTGTTGCCATCGAGCGCTATGGAGGCATCGCGACGGGTATCATTTTCGCTGAAGGCGTCAAAAAGCTTTTCCGTTGGGGCAAACTCCCTGCGGCCGCTCAGCGATGTCGGGAAAAAATATTCTGCAAAGCGGTTTCTGTCTTGCTCGCCAAAGTTCACTTCAAAAATGGATTCGCTGTTCGGGTTGCCATTAAAAAGGGTGGCAAAATCGGGTTCCAGCGTCAGGCCAAAATCATCAATGACCTCTGTGGCCAGTGCAACAGCATCTTCCAGCAAGGCAGCATTGCCGGTGATGGAGTGATGATACAGCTTCACCCTGGCCAGAAGCCCCAGCACCGCTGCTTTTGATGTCTTGCCCCGAACAATGTTCTCCCTGATATTTTCAGCAGCGAATTCAAGGTCATCATACACCGCTTGATATACTTCAGCCAGTGGCTGGCGTGGTACATTCAGGTCGTCATCATCAGCTGTCACGACGGCTGTCCTGATCGGTACCGGGCCAAACATCCTTGCAAGGTCGAAATGTGCCATGGCGCGAATGAATCTCAGCTCTGCTTCAAAAGCACTTTTTTCTGCGTCGGTGATCTCTTCTTCTGTAACCAGGCCGGGCAGGGCGGCCATTACGTAATTCACGCGGCTGATGGTGCTGTAGATGGCACTCCACATGCCTTCGACGATCACATTGTCGGCGAGGATGCTGTTATTGTCGATCTGGTTATAGCCAGCTGTTGTGCCCGTCCATGTAAGGTTGTCGGCAGTCAGGTCGCCCACAACAACATAGTTTCGGCCATAGTAGCCTACCGCCTGCAGGGAAGAGTAAACCCCGGTGATGGCGCTTTCAACGTCAGCTTTGTTCGTGATGGCCTGATCTGCCGGGATGCTGTGGTAGGGTTCTACATCAAGCACATCACAAGCTGCAAAAAACAATATCAGCAGCGCAGTAATGAATATTCGTGTGTTTTTCATTGTATGTTTTTTTTATATATTTCTTGTATGATATCGTATTCCTTTTTTTTTGACACCAGGCATGCTTCGTTGAGACAAGGCATGCCCTGTCTTTACGTGCACTTTATATTATCATTGTTTATCATCTTCCTATATTCTTCCTTCGTGCTAAGTGTCTTTACAGTTCCAGATTAACACCAAACGACACCGTGCGCACCTGCGGGTGTGTAAAGAAGTCGGTTCCGAGCACCAGGTCGGACGGACCGGCATAGTTCACTTCGGGGTCCATTCCGCTGTAATTGGTGAAGGTGAGCAGGTTCTGTCCTGACACAAACACCCTTGCGCTGTTCACACCTATGCGTTCCACCAGTCTTCGGTTAAAGCGATACGAGAGTGTTACATTTTTAACGCGCATGTATGACCCGTCTTCAATGAATCGCGAGGAGATGCGGTTGTTGTTGTTCGGGTCAAGCTCCGTGGCGCGTGGTATGTCAGTGATGTCACCGGCCTGGCGCCAGCGGTCGAGCACCGCCGTTGTCTGGTTATCGCTGCCTTTCATGGATTCGATATAGATGCGGGTGCCATTAAAGATGTCGTTGCCATAAGAGAACTGCAAAAACACGCTCAGCTCAACGTTCTGGTAGCTGAGCCTGTTGGTGAAGCCGCCAATGAAGTCGGGGTTGGGATCACCGATTTTGGTTCTGTCTTCGGAGGTGATTTGTCCATCGCCATTGATGTCAGCAAACACAATGTCGCCGGTTGAAGGATCAACGCCGAGGCTTTTGAAGCCGTAGAAAATGCCAAGTGGTTCACCAACCCTTACGCTGTTAGAGCCCCGTCCGATGTTATCGAGAGGCTGGTCATTGTATAATGACAGCACTTTGTTGCGATTGCGACTCAGGTTAAAGGATGTGGTCCAGCTAAATATGCGGTTTTCAATGTTTACGGTGCTGATGCTGAGTTCAATCCCTTTATTTTCGAGTTCTCCAATGTTGGAGGTGATGCTTCCGTAGCCGGAAGTATAGGATATCGGTCTGCTAAACAGCAGGTCTTTGGTGTGATTGTAGTAATAATCAAAGTTGATCTCCAGGCGGTCATTAAACAGTCCCATATCGAGGCCGGCATTGTACTGGTAGGTGGTTTCCCACTTCAGTTCGGGGTTTGCGATGCCCCTGGGAAAGAGTCCGGATTGCCCAAGGTAGTTGGCGCCGCCGCCATAGAGCGACCGGTAGGCGAAGTCCGGAATGCCGTCGTTTCCGGTGATGCCATAGCCTCCGCGGATGCGCATTTCATTGATAGGAGTGTTTAATGCCTTGAAAAAGTCTTCTTCCGAAACGCGCCAGGCAGCTGATATCGCAGGGAAGAAGCCGTAGCGGTTTTCTTCGCCAAAGCGCGAAGAACCGTCGTAGCGGGCGGTGAGCGAGAGTATGTAACGATAATCGTAGTTGTACCTGACCTGTCCGAAGAAGGAGCTGAGGCCCCTGTCGGTGGCGTTGGCGCTGGCACCTGTAATGGTACCGGCTTCGCTTACATACTGGAAATACGGGTTGGGAAAATCAACGCCCCTGA
>SKOK01000152.1 GCA_007120085.1 Bacteroidales bacterium
CCCCGAACATGTTTTGTACAGTATTGGACACTGGTCTCGCCGTGGTATATAATTAACAAGCTGGCAGTTAACGCTCTGAATTATATGGCCCCGGGTTTGTTGTTTAACAACAGATCCGCAACCAATCTTAACGACCATGCTTCGAAACATTTTGCTCATATTCTTCCGCAAGATCAGCCGCTACGACATTTATTCAACGATTAACCTCATCGGTCTTGGCATAGGCATCACAGCCTGTTTGCTCATTTTTTTATTTGTGAGGGACGAGCTTCGATTTGACCGCCACCACGAACACAGCCACGACACATACCGTTTGCTGCTTCGCAACAAAGAGACCGGTGCCGCCTCAGCCATAAGGCCGGGAGTGATGCACGACCACCTTTACGATCGCATACCCGGCGTGGAATCAATGGCCCGGCTGTTCTTCTGGCCGGAGTGCGTGATCACTGCCGACGACAGGCCTCTTGTCGAGCATGAAATCATACTTGCCGATATTGAAATCTTTGACATTTTTTCTTTCACATTCATTGAAGGGGACCCGGCTACCGCACTTTCCGACCCATATTCGCTCATCATAACGAAAGAAGCCGCCCGCCGGCATTTTGGCGATGCCGATCCGATTGGACAGCAACTGGTTGTCGAAAACGCAATCCCATTGATGGTTACTGGCATTGTAGAAAGCTTCCCTGCGCAATCGCATTTCCATTTCAACATGATCGGACACATCAGCCTGCTGGAATTGATGAACCCAACCGCGCTGACTGACTGGCATAACAGCGGTGTCTATTTCTATTTCAAGCTGGGGCATGAGGCTGACCCTGCGCACATTGCAGGACAAGTCACCGAGATGGTAAGGGTTGTCAATGAATACTTTCGCGACAGCAATGAATATTTCCTGCAACCACTTCACGAGATAAGGCTGCATTCAAAAAATATTGCATGGGATGAGGCCAAAACAGGAGATATCACGGTGGTGATGGTCTTCATCGCCATCGCCCTGCTTACACTGTTGCTGGCATGTTTTAATTTCGTTAACCTGAGTGTTGCAACGGCCATTCGCCGGGCGAAGGAAATTGGCATCAAGAAGGTTTTAGGAGCGACTCGCGGGCAAATGATCCTGCAGTTTATGCTTGAAACATCAGTGCTGGTATTGGTTGCTTTGTTATTGGCAGCAGTACTTACTGAGGTGTTCCTGCCGATGTTAAACAACCTGACCGGCAAAGGACTTTCGCTTGACTTGTTTACTGATCCGTTGCTTTTGCTGGTCAACGTTGCACTGCTCATTATTGTATCTTTACTTGCAGGTGCTTACCCCGCCTTCGTAATGTCTCGTTATAAGGCCATCAATGCCATGAAGGGCGACCAGGCCATCGGGCAGGTAAGAGGGCTTGGCAAAAAACGCTACCCGTTTCGCCTGCGTCAGTTGCTCATCCTTTTCCAGTTTGCCGTTTCGATAGCCCTCATCGTGGCAAGCCTGGTGATTTTCTGGCAGATGCGTTTTCTTTCGACGGGCAACCCGGGCTACGAGCGTGAGGGCCTGATCGCCATTTCAAACCCCTGGGATGCGCAGTCGCCATCAAGGGCCATATGGCTCAAGGAGCAGATGCTTCAACACAGCGGTGTCAGCGGTGCAAGCCTGGCTCATAACATCCCACCGGTAAAGCCAAACAATTATGGTCATGTTTCCATCGAGGGCGATCCGGACAGGCAACATCTGCACGTGGCTTTCATCTCGGTGGATGCTGACTATTTCAGCACCCTGGGAAGCAACATCATCGCAGGACGCGACTTTTCGGAAGAACATGCAACAGAGGCGGGTCATGCCGCCATAGTGAATGCGGCCGCGGCAGCCAGGCTACCTTCCGGCGATATTATCGGCGAAGGCCTGCGGGGCTTTTACGACGGCCAAACCCGCAGGATAGTTGGCGTGGTTGACAATATCCACTTCAGCTCCATGCACGAAGAAGTAACACCCATGGTTTTTTATATCAACGAAGAAAGTTATCCTCAAAACTGGTTCAAAATCCTGGTCAGACACAAGCAGGGCAGGGGCAGCGAAGTGCTGACATACCTGCAGCAGCTGTGGAGCAACGAAGTACCGCAATGGCCATTGCAATACCAGTTTGTGGATGAACAATACATGGCCCACTACAGCGATGATCGCCGTGTGATGACAATCGTGGCAAGCTTTGCCGTGCTTGCAATCGTTTTGTCAGTGATGGGCTTGCTGAGCCTCAGCGTATATGCCACCGCAGCACGCACCAAGGAGATCGGCATCAGGAAAGTGCTGGGCGCATCCGTAAAAGGCATCACGGGCATGATCAGTAACGAGTTCGGCATCATCGTCATCCTGTCGAACATACTTGCCTGGCCCGTTGCCTACATATTCATCAACCGCTGGCTTGACAACTTTGCTTACCGCATCGATGTCAACCTGCTCGCCTTCTTCATACCGGCATTGGCCATGTATCTCCTCGCCGTAGCCACCGTGTCCATCATTGGGTACAGGGCAGCCAGCCTGAACCCGGTGGATGCGCTTCGAAACCAGGAATAGCCATCACAAGCCCGGGCAGATTTTCTTGGCAAAGTGCCAAAGTCACATAAAAATCTTGGCGGGGGCACATACCGTATGCTATAAATATGCTGCGTATTGAACAGGACAAATTAGGCGGTCGAAGGGAATTTAAAACTTTCAAAAGAATCATGAATACACATTCTGAGAGAATAATCCGCTGGGGCATCATCGGTCCCGGAAAAATAGCCCATAAGTTTGCCCGGGACCTCAAGGAGATTCCCCATACGGAACTATATGCCG
>SKOK01000201.1 GCA_007120085.1 Bacteroidales bacterium
GACAGAGTGATTATGTTTATGCACCTCCCGGAAGTGATGAAAAAGAAGTAAAAATGGCTGTCTGGGATACCGTAAGAATGCATAAAACTGAGTGGAGGATCATCATTTCTTATAAACCTTATGACTAAAAAACTGTTTACCTATTAAAAACAGCTTGTCATTAATATGCCATAAGGCATTCTGAAAACAACAGTAAATGAGGTTCATCTTACTAACCTTATTCTCCGTTTTTTTGACCCCTTCGTGTCAAAGCATTCTAATGCCCAAAGTTGATACATCAACAATGAGCAGGTCCCTCGTTGCAACACCCGGACTTAGCAACTATGAGTACGCTCGAAGACTGCAAAAAGATGGATGGCCAGTTGCTGAACTGAACACAGCTGAACACAGTCATTATTTTGATGATGATGAGAAAAACATTATTCTTGCACATAACCTGGTCAGATATAACCCGAAAAAGTTTGCACAATTGTATGTGGCTGAGTACATTTCATACTTCAACGAAAAAAAATTCCACTATCCAGGCATACAAACCATCATGATCACCCATGAAGGTGCAAAACCTGCCATCGAATTATACAGAGAGTTAATGAATACGCGACCCATGGGCTTACTTATCCCTTCTTATGGACTGACGCAGGCAGCCAGGCTGCACGTAAACTACCTGGTTGAAAACAACACACGGGGACATATGGGACTTGGTGGTTTAAGGGCAAGGGTTGAAAGATTTGGAAGCTGGGACAATGTTCTGGGTGAAAATATCTCTTACGGAAATTTCTCCGCTCACGATGCACTGCTGTTTATGCTGATTGATGACGAGGTGTTTGACAGAAGCCACAGGATGATCATCCTTAACCCCCATTTTAACTTCATAGGCGTAGGAAAAGATTACCATCCTGGCTTTCCAACCGGCAGCACCTATGTGATCAATTATGCAAACCACTTCATTAGACAATAGACCATCATTTGATTATATTTGCGTAAGTGGTTGTATGTCTGCGTCTTGTAATTCTTCCTAAGATGGCGAATGGATGTTAGATATTAGAAGTTAGATGTTAGATTTTCTTTTCCCAACTTCTATCTTCCAACCTCTAACCTCTAACCTCAAACCTCTAACCTCTAACTTCCAACCTCTGGTTTGCATAATCATTCCCCTGTGTGTCAAAAATCCTGTTCCCGAATGGTAGGGATTTACAACATGGGTGTTTCATATGATTGTAAGCATATGAAAATATTTCCTTAATATTGCAAATTGGTAAAACATAAAAATCCATCCATGAAGACTCTAAAAACCAAGCCTCTGCAAACGACCAGCATCTTATTATTTTTAACGATGATACTTTACATGAACAGCTGCAGCAATGCGGTAAGTCCTGATAAATTATGGAAACAATACCCTGTATATACAGGCAGTGACCTGGGTGTTACGTACAGTCCGGAACAAACCTTTATCCGGATATGGGCACCCCCGGCCAGTGAAGTTCAGTTTCACCTGTATGAAAAAGGGATGGGAGGCGAGAAAAAAGAGAGCTTTCCGATGAAAAAAGAGAAAAAAGGCACCTGGGTGCTCACACTGGATGGCGACATGAAAAACCTTTACTACACCTTCCAGGCCAGGATAAATGGGGAGTGGAGTAATGAAGTTCCTGATCCACAGGCACGTGCAGTAGGTGTGAATGGAAATAGGGGCATGATCATTGACCTTGCGGAAACCAACCCTGATGGTTGGGAAAATGATGTGAGACCCCCGCTTGAAAGCCATGCAGATATCGTCATATGGGAAATACACGTGCGCGACTTCTCCATACACCCCAGCTCCGGCAATGCGAATCGCGGCAAATACCTTGCATTTACTGAAACCGGAACCACAAGCCCCGAAGGCTTGCCAACCGGCATCGACCATCTAAAAGAGCTTGGAATCACCCACGTACACCTGCTTCCGGTGTACGACTTTTATACCATCGACGAAACCCGTCTCGATGAACCACAATTTAACTGGGGTTATGACCCTAAAAACTACAATGTGCCACAAGGATCCTATGCAACAGATCCTTTTGACGGCCGGGTGCGTATAAAGGAATTCAAACAAATGGTACAGGCTTTGCACCAAAATGGCATCAGGGTAATCATGGATGTCGTGTACAACCATATGTACGATGCCGGAGGTTCTCCGTTTGAGCAGCTTTCCCCCGGATATTTCTTCAGAATGCGTCCAGATGGCACCTACTCTGACGGGGCTGCCTGCGGCAATGAAACAGCCTCCGAACGCCCCATGATGCGGCAATTTATGATAGAATCGTTGAAGTACTGGGCGGAAGAATACCGTATCGATGGCTTCCGCTTCGACCTTATGGGGTTGCACGACATTGAAACAATGAACCTCATCCGCGAAGAGATGGATAAGATAGATCCTGACATCTTCCTGTATGGTGAAGGCTGGACTGCCGCAGACACCCCGCTCCCACCCGAAAAACGCGCAGTAAAGGCACACGCATCACAGATGAACGGGATCGCCGTATTTAGTGATGACATCCGCGACGGAATCCGCGGTCACTGGATGCATAACGAAGATCCAGGCTTCATGGCAGGACAAAAAGGCCTGAAAGAAAGCATCAAATTTGGGGTAGTGGCCTCAACAGATCATCCACAAATTGATTATGAGAAGGTAAACTACTCAGATGAGCCCTATGCCGACAACCCACTCAAAACCATCACTTATGTCACCTGCCACGACAACCCTTGCCTGTGGGACAAAATTGTTTATACCTGCCAGGATTGCAGCAAGCAGGAAAAGCTTGACATCCAGAAACTAGCCAATGCCATCGTACTAACATCCCAGGGTATTGCATTCCTTCATGCAGGTGAAGAAATCGTAAGAACCAAGTTTGGCGAACATAACAGCTACAACCTGCCCGACTCCATCAACCAACTCGTATGGAGCAACAAGGCCGAATATTACAGTGTTTTTGAGTTTTACCGTGATATGATCACCTTGCGCAAAAACCACCCCGCCTTTCGCATGCCCACCACCGAAATGATACAGCAGCACCTGCGTTTTCTTCCAACCGGCGACGAACTGCTTGTTGGCTTCCATATTGGTGATCATGCCAACGGCGACAAATGGAAAGACATTGTAGTCTATTACAATGCCAATGCCCGGGATGTTAGCATTGAGCTACCTGAAGGCAAATGGCGCGTGGTGGCTACTAAATATGGTATTGATGAAAATGGCGTAAGCACACCGGGATACGATGGAATCTTTGAGAAAAAAGCATCGGTGCCAGCCAGGTCAATCTTGATACTGGCAGACACCGATAGTGTAAGTGGTGTTTAGCCTGCAAAAACAATGCAGGTTAAATCACTGCATCAATAATTAAGAAGCGACATTGCCGCATCACGGATCTTTTTTACAGAAGGAAGGATTGCTGCCTCGAGATTCTTATGGAATCCTACTGGTGTGAATGTGCTGCCGACACGTTTCAAGGGAGCATCGAGGTGCTCAAAACCAAACTCTGCAATCTGTGAAACGAGCTCACCGCCAAATCCACCGAAGACCTTGTCTTCATGAACAACAAGTACCTTATTGGTTTTTTTAACCGATTGCAGGATGGTTTCTGTGTCAAGTGGGATAAGTGAGCGGATATCAATTACCTCGATCTCTTTGCCCGCCTCCTTTGCAATTTCATCAGCCACTTGCAGGCTCATATGCGTTGTGTTGCCATACGTTATAATTGTCAAGTCATTTCCATTGCGACGAACCCTTGCTTTCCCAAAGGGAACTTCAAAGTCATCCGGCACCACGGTTTCTGCCTGTTTTGCATTGTAAAGCGCTTTGGGCTCGAGGAAGAGCGTAGGCCCTTTTGATCGAATGGATGTTCGCAGCAAACCTGCAGCGTCATCAGCAAATGAAGGATATACCACCCTGATTCCAGGGAAGGTGGCCAGGGCACCTTCAGTGGTTTGGGAATGATACAACCCACCTCCGATATAACCACCAGAGGCCAGGCGAATGGTCACATTCGGCACAAACTTACCGTTGGAGCGCCAATAATCATGTGTCATCTCTACGTATTGCTCCATGGCTGGCCAAAAATAATCGGCAAATTCTGCCCCTTCGATAACGATGCGTATCTTGTCGTTGAAACGACTCATCCCGTTGGCAGTGCCAACAATATAATCTTCAGCAATGGGCGCATTAAAAACGCGTTCGATGCCAAACTCCTTCTGCATTCCCTTGGTTACATTAAAGATGCCGCCCTTTTCTTTGTAGGCAACATCCTGGCCCCATATAAACGTATCAGGATTGTGACGAAACTCCGCTTTCAATGTTTCATTGAGCGCGGTGATCAGTTTTATTTTTTCTCCCTCCTGATTATGGATGCCATCAGGATATTTTTCAGCTTTGTATGGCTCGGGAATAACAAAATCGTGGATGCTTTCAGGTGAGGGATCAGGTGCTGCCATCGCTTTTTTATGTGCTTCCCTGATCACCTTATCGGTATCTTTTTCAACGGTCTCAAAATCTTTATCCGTATAAATGTTCAGCTTCTTCAGCATCTTTTGAATCTTCAACAGGGGATCGTGGGCTTTTACACAATGTAATTCCCTGTCATCCCTGTAAAGATCATGACGGTCACTATTTGAATGTGCGCCAATGCGCACCACACTTGCATGCACGATTACCGGCTCGCATTTCTCAAGCACATGCTCACGCGCCTCATGCATGGCGTTCATGGAAGCCAGTACATCTTTTCCGTCAACATGTATGATACGCAGGTTTTTAAACCCCCTGAAGTTATCAGCGGCCTTGCGATTGGCTGTCTGGTCTTTTTTGGGAACGGAAATGCCATAGCCATTATCCTGGAATACGAAAATCACCGGCAGTTTTTCATTGCTGGCACCATTAATGGCTTCATAAACATAACCTTCAGAAACGGATGATTCTCCCTGTGAGCTGATGGCCACACCTTTGTGTCCGTATTTTTTCATTGCCCGTGCAACGCCTACGGCGTGCAGCGTATGGTTTCCGGTCGCCGATGAAACATTGTGTATGTTCCACTCTGGCTTGGCAAAGTGGTTCGACATATGTCGTCCACCACTCGCAAGGTCTGTGGCTTTGGATATCCCGTTTAAAATGATTTCTTCTGCCGTAAGACCTGCCGACAGGGCAGTAAGCATATCCCTGTAATAAGGGAACAAATGATCTGTTTCACGGTTGAAAATCTGGCCAATGGCGAGTTGAATGGCATCATGCCCGGCATAGGGTGCGTGATATGACCACCCCAGTGCCTGCTTGAGATAGTTAGGGGCCTTTTCATCAAGTTTTCTTCCTAATACCATCATATGATACCAGTACTTTGCCTTTTCCGGATCAAGATTATCAATTGTAAACTTATTATTTACGCTTTCCGTTGATTGTATTTTTTCTTTGGTTATTGTCATGTCAATATGTTTTAATTATCAGAACAGAAACAGAACAACGCAATCTGATGTTTTGTTCGGACACTAAGGGAAGCACACACAACCGGGGTGTACGAAAACTGATTATCTTTTTGTAAATCATAAATTTACAACCTATACTGTTGTTTTGATCGCTTTAGGAATCATATCAATAATGTCGCTTGCAATAAGTCCTTCGAAACCTTTTCGGTTTGCAGCAAGATCTCCGGCCCGGCCATGAAGATAAACTCCCAGCAGGCAGCTATGCAAGGGAGAATAGTTTTGAGCCAGCCAGCCCAGTATCATCCCGGTGAGCACATCACCACTGCCTCCAGTACCCATGCCCGGGTTGCCTGTGGAGTTGAAGAAACAGCGGCCATCAGGACAAACAACAACAGTATGCGCACCTTTCAGAACAATATGGACCTGGAACCTGTGCGCCAGTTCCACGGCTTTTTCCAGGCGATCATGTTCATCGGTTGTTTTGGCAGCCAGGCGATCAAACTCACCCGGATGCGGTGTAAAGATTGACCCTTTAGGAAGAAAACCGCACCAGGTAAGGTTTTCTGCCAATATGTTCAGCGCATCAGCATCCAGCACCATGGGCACAGTCGAATTTTGTATCAGTAGTTTCAAGGCCCTGGTTGTTTGGTCGTGCTTGCCAAGTCCAGGGCCCACACCAATGGCATTGTAATTCTCCAAATTACCCAAACCGGAAACAATCTGCGGATGATCGTCTGCCATGCACATGGCCTCGGGAACAGCAGTTTGAATAACCTGGTAGGCAGAATTCGGAATCTGGACTGTTAGCAAGCCTGCCCCACTGCGCAATGCGGCCTTGGCAGATAAAACTGCTGCACCAGCCTTGCCATAGCTGCCAGCCACCAGGTATGCATGGCCATAGTGCCCTTTGTGTGCAAACTTGCGCCGCGGACGATACAACGACCTGACGTCTGAAGCCTGCAGAAAGTGATTTTTGGTATCCGCTTTGCGAATTGCTTCAGCGTCCAAACCAATATCGAGGATGAACCATTGACCAACATACTGGTCATTGGAGGCAAACATAAACGCCAGCTTCGGAACCTGGAAAGTCAATGTGTAATCAGCCTTGATGATGTGCTTGTAATTGTTTTCGCGGTTATCCTCACAAAACAGGCCGCTGGGAAAATCAATCGCCACAACAACAGCATGGGCAGCATTTATGTGCATTACCACCCTGGACAACAAGCCTTCAAGCGGACGCGACAGGCCACTGCCAAGCATGGCATCCACAACCAGGTCTTCAGGATCAATCACAGGCATTGCGTCACCATCAGCGATTGTCTCAATATGCAGGTTCTTTATTCCTTGCAGGCGCTTTTCGTTGATGGCAAAATCTTCAGATGGGCGGTCGCTGTGCAACACCTTGTAAACAATAACCTTGTGACCAGTTCCTGCAAGCATCCGTGCAATCACAAGCCCATCGCCACCATTGTTACCCATTCCGCAAAAAATCTTCACAGTTTTGTGTTTTCTTAGTTTGCGCCGTATCCAGTCATAACATTTCCTGGCCGCCCGCTCCATTAAATCAATCGAAGCGATGGGCTCACTGGCGATGGTGGTCGCATCAATTTCGCGAATTTGTGTTGCGTTTAGGATTTTCATCTGTTTATATTTGCGTAAGTGATTGTATGTCCGTGTCTTGTACTTATTCCTAAGATGGCGACTGGATGTTATATAACCTCTAACTTCCACCATCCAGCTTGCATAATCATCCCCCTGTGTGTCAAAAATCCTGTTCCCGAATGGTCGGGATTTTCAACATGGGCGTTTCATATGTTTATATTTGGGTTTGACAGGTCAAGCCCTGTCATTAAAGCAGTTGACAGGTTTTGTGACACAATTAACCAATTCTTTTGTATCTTCATCATTACAAAGTTATGATTTTTTTAATTCATTCATCAGGCTGTCAATGAATTATCACAAAACTAAAACAAAGGTTCTATTGCCAATTGCCTACCTGCCGGCAGTTGAATACTTTGCATACCTGGCAAATGCCTATGAGGCAGTGCTTGAACTGCATGAGACCTATCCCAGGCAAAGCTGGCGCAACAGATGCAGCATAATGACCGCCAATGGAACACTGGATTTGATTATTCCTGTGAATAAACCGGATGGCAATCATTCAAAGACGGGTAACGTGCTGATCAGCGATCACGAAAACTGGCAAAAGAAACACTGGCGCAGCATTGTCAGTGCTTACAACAAGGCTCCATACTTTTTTTATTACCGTGATTTACTGTCGCCGTTTTTTGAAAGCAAACAGCCTCCAAAACTGTGGGAGTTCAACCTCGCAATGTTGCGTGCGGTTATGGATGAACTCAATCTCATTACCAATATAAGGCATTCTGAATCATACAATCATATCAGCAATGATGCGCTTGATCTAAGAGAAATCCTGACACCAAAAACCCACAGGAGACCAGTGCATACACGAATTGAATGGCCTGTTTATCAGCAGGTATTTTCAGACCGGCATGGGTTCAGCGCCAATTTGAGCATTATTGACCTTTTGTTCAACATCGGACCTGATTCTAAGGGATACCTGGAAAACCTGAGGTTGTAAAAAGTTTTTTAAACAAATTGCTGGTAAAACACGAACAGGCTATTTGGCTGTAGGATAGGCTACCCGGACATGATAAATATTTAACAACATTCTTTTAAGTATGCTTTTCACCTTGGTAATGTCTTTGAAGGTAATGTCGGCATTGTCGAACTGTTTTTCACTTACCTGGGTATCAATGATCTTATCAACCAGCTGACTGATTGTTTTTTCATCGGGCTTGCGCAGGCTCCGTGAGGCGGCTTCCACTGAGTCGGCCATCATCACCACAGCCGTTTCCTTGCTGAACGGTCGTGGGCCGGGATAGATGAAGTCTGATTTTTCTACCTCGGCATCTGGGTTCTCCTTGACTTGCATGGTATAGAAATACCGTGCTGTTGTTGTGCCGTGGTGTGTCCTGATAAAATCAATTACATATTCCGGCAGGTTGTGCTTTCTGGCCATTTCAATGCCATCAATTACGTGGTCAATGATGATCCTTGCACTTTCCCTGTAAGAAATATCATCGTGAGGATTATACCCCGAAGCCTGATTCTCAATAAAATACAAAGGATTCTTCATTTTGCCTATATCATGATATAATGCCCCTGTCCTGGTTAGAAGGCTGTTACCGCCGATTGCAATGATGGCTTCTTCTGAAAGGTTGGCTACCTGCAATGAGTGTTGAAAAGTACCAGGTGCTTCAAGTCCAAGCTTTCGCAAAAGTTTGTTGTTTGTATCTGCAAGTTCAAGCAAAGAAAAATCAGTTGGCAATCCAAACATTTTTTCAAACAAAAACAACAAGGGATAAGCAAAAAGAGTAAGGAAAGCGCCACCGGCCAGATAAGCAAAGTCGCGCCAGTAGAGATTATCAAATGAGCCGGTATGCGCCAGCGACAAACCAAAATAGACAGCTGAATAGGTGGCGAAAATAAGGGCAACAGTATAGAAAAGCTGGGAGCGTCGCCGCAGGTCGGCCATGCTTAAAATGGCAATAATGCCTGCCAGGAATTGCAAAAAGACAAACTCAAAACTGCGTGGAATGAGAAAACCGATCAAAATGATGGTGATAATATGAATATATAATGCCAAACGGTTGTCAAAAAATGCACGAATGATAACCGGCACAATGCACACTGGAACAAGGTAAAGATAGTCCACATTATTCCGTATGATGATGCTGGTAAGAAAAACCATCAGCAGCACCGACATCAATATCAGCAACAAACGCCGATTGTCTGTAAAGACATCTCTTCTGAAATAAAACAAAAAAAGCAGCAGAACGATCATGGAAATGCTCACCAGGAGAAACTGGCCCAGGTAAAGGATGCTTTGCATGGCTGAGTCTCCAAGCTGACGCTGGTATTCAATTTTAAAGGATTCCAGTATCCGGAAAGTTTCAGGGGTTATGAGTTCTCCTTTTGAAATGATTTTTTCACCCTCCTGAACCATCCCTCTTGTGAGAGGGATTTCTTCCAGTTCAGCCCTGAGCGTGCGATCTGTAAGTTCTTCATTATAAAAGACATTGTGCCGCAATGATGACTCCAGCAAGGGCTGCAACAATTCAACATCCACTGATTCAGCAACTTTATCCAGCTCTGTAAGGGCATGCATGAATGCATCCTGAATTGTAAAAAAATCACCTAAGGTTTTTGCCCTTGCAACATTTGCTTCCAGCAACATGATCCGGTAATCATCATTTTTATTCCGAAACGCTTCCTCAATAAAAATGATGCCGGTATCATAAAGTTCAGACAGAATGCGTATGCCAGCCTCGCGACTGCGCTGCTTTAGAGCCCGGTTAGAGGACTCAGCGTACTTGTCTTCCCAGGCTGTTTCAAAACCGGATTCAAAATTCGCCAGGATAGTTTGACCAATCCCGGGAAGCAGCGAAAAGAAAGGTGAAAAGGACTCTTCAATGGCTTTGCGTTCTTCATCAAGCTGTTCGCTGCTTTTTAAGATGGCAAAACTAAACGGTGCGATTAAGTCATCATACAACCACGGGCGTGCCTGCTGGTACTCATAATCAAAACCTGGTTGTCTCGGGAAAAGCTGCACCAGCAGAAATATGCTGATCAGCATCAGACCTGCCTTATTGATGTTTGACAGATTTCGCTGCAGCCAGTATATGATGGTTTTCATTTGTTTGTATTTGCGTAAGTGATTGTATGTATGCGTCTTGTGTTTGCTCCTAAGATGTCGATTGGATGTTAGATGTTAGAAGTTGGATGTTAGATTTTCTTTTTTCTAACCTCAAACCTCTAACCTCTAACTACCAACCTCGGGTTTGCATAATCATCCTCCTGTGTGTCAAAAAACCTGTTCCCGTATGGTCGGGATTTACAACATGGGTGTTTCATAATATGCCTGGTCTCTGGATTCTGGATTCAGTAACGAATTTACAATTTTTTTTTAACGCAATGAGCCAAAGCTTTGGGATCGACAAAAAAATAAGTACTTTTATGCAACGATAAATTACATTTATGTATGAACGATAAGGGAATCTGTTTATTGGGTGTGGCTGCGCTAAGAAAAACCGCCGATCACAGGAGCGAAATGGTTAGCCAATTGCTGTTTGGCGACCTGGTCGAAGTCATCGAGATCAAGAAGGACTGGATTTATATTGAAATGGCAGAAGACAAATACCCTGGGTGGGTAGCCAAAAACCA
>SKOK01000139.1 GCA_007120085.1 Bacteroidales bacterium
AGAAATGCTTATGTTAAATTGATCAGACATTCTGGCTGTCGCATTCACGGCATAGATCATGCTGGTGTTGGTATAGATCTGGGTTTTTGTGACATTATCTTCCTGGTAAAAGATCGAGAAGCCGGTTGATATTCGGTTGCGTGATAGTGTTGTGTTTACATTCAATCCCATTTGTTGAATGTTATTACTGATGTAAGAAGTGCCCAGCGACTGGAACTCCGGTTGAATTAAGCGGTATTGCAGCATGCTTTGCACCCTTCCAAAGTTTATGTTTGTCCGGATATCGCCGGCAAAACGCAGTACAGACCCATATCTGGGTGTAAAATAATCGTTTAACGGATCAGCTTCTTGCAATTCAATGCCGGTAGATCGCATATTGTTGTTGTATGCACTGGCAGATACATTTGAGGATATCGATATGTGCTGACCAAAGGAGACACGAAAACTGGCACCTGCAACCAGGTTTTCCTTTGGTTGCAGGTGCAGCCCTGCGGCAGGTGCAATAGACAAAGTATCATCCCTGGCATTGAACAGGATGATGTCGAAGTGGTTGCGGGCATTTCCTACGCCCAGTTTCAAACCATAGGCTCTGCGATGGTATGTGTTGGGTCTGCCAGGTGTAATTTGTTCCGGATCAAACTCATTGGCCTGGTTCAGGCTCCCTGTAAACAAAGCAAGACGCAAAAGATTCCGGTTGTATTCCAGACCCGCACCAAGAAAAGTCAGGTTACTGTATGTAAAAGGCGAAAAATTCATGTTTCTGTAACCAAGATGCACTTGCAGGTCTTTATATCTCGGACTCATCCCGAAGCGTGCAAAAGGGTGACTGAAGTCCCTGTTATTGTTTGAGAAGTGAAATGATAGCGGTATTTGTACACCGTAAATGTCGATGTTGAGGTTGGCAAAAAGTGTGTTTGACAATGGACTCCTGATCTGGTATGGGTTGGAAGAGTAATAATAGGTGTTGAAGGTGCCAATACTACCAGTAATCGTTAGAGGCGTTCTTCCGCGAAGGCCTGTCAGATCTTGTGCATTGACCAGGAATGTAGCACAGGTGAAAAGAATGCACAATGTTTTTTTTATGTTTTCATATCTGTGTTTCATAAGCCACATATAAAACAGGTTTTACATAATGAAGAACTCATCATAAAACATCCTGCGTTTTTCATTGATGTTTATTTCGAGTGATGTCTTGTTACAAGGAATATTTTGGCAAGACTGGATGAACTTATTCAAGTTATCTTGCTCTCCTTCAGCTTCAATGGTGATTTCTTCAGGGTTTTCAGCAACGAAACCTTTAATGTTTAACTGTCTTGCAGTAAGATATATCCGGAAACGGTTGCCGGAACTTGCGACATGATTGCGGATAGTAACATGGAAGTGCTTGACCATCAGTACGGGAATTGATGACCAAATATATTGTAAATATGGAGCAGTTGCAAAAAAAACACATAGACAATATATAGACATCTTAGTTTTTTATAATCTGAAAAGCCTTATTTGCAGGCAATTCCGGAGTGTCTATTTATTGTCTATGTGAAAGGATGGTTTTTAACAAATAAAGCTTTGCTTTGTCGTAAGGATTTTCGTTTTAAGTCCCGTTAGGGGCGCAATAGAATTATATCGGACAGTAGTGAAAATTTTTGTAAAAATTAAGTTATTGTTTACCAGAAATATTTAAGTATTTGTTATGTCTGTAGAATGTTTCAGTAATTATCCATGCAAGAGGTTACCCGGCTGCAGAAGTTATTCTATCTGAACACCAGGAACAACCCCAGCGCGATCAGCTTTAGGGCAAAGATATATCGTATCTTTCCTTCTTTTCCTCCTGGCTTCACATAATGCAACAGCCATGGTCCGATAAAAGCACCCAGCGCGGCACCTGAGCCCAGCAACCAGATTAGTCTGAAGTCGATTTCGCCCACCACCAGGTGCGCTCCGAAACCCGACAATGCATTAATGAAAACAATCAATACGGAAGTGCCTATGATCAGCTTAACGGGGAGTTGTAGCATAAACAATCCGGCCAGCACTGTGAGCGTGCCGCTTGTGCCAAACAAACCTGCTGCTATGCCTGCAAGCAGTCCGAGGATTAATATGGCAGGCAGTTGCTTCTTGTTTATGTCAGCAATATGTCGCGGAGCGGGAAGGCTGGCATGTGTATTTCGTTTAGGCATGAAGAAGGTAAAAGCGCCGAGTGCCAGCACATAATAACCGAATGCCTTGACAATTATTGCAGCGTCAAGTAATCCGGATACCCAAGCTCCGGATACGGCTCCTGCAAACCCTGCAATGCCAAACAGAATCCCCAGCGGCAGGTTCACATTGTCCCTGCGATAATGAGCCAGCGAACCAATCAATCCAATAGGTACAACCGCTGCCAATGAAGTCGCAATGGCCACCCTGGGCGATACACCAAATAAGAGGATAAGGGCAGGAGGGAAGAAGAAGGCTCCATTTCCCCCTACCATTGTAGCTATCAGTCCAATAACAAAGCCTATCAGGGGGAGCCAGTAATGACTGAGCTGTATGGTGGTTTCATAATCCATAGGCAAAAATAGAAAAGTATTTGCTATTCATTGCCCGTGCTTGTTTTTTTTCTGACGTATGAAGAAAGCTTGCAACTAATTAATTGTATTGGCTCAGCCACTGTGGCAGTGTCTGGTCTTTCCACTCTTCCTTTTCTCTCCTGATCTTATCCATGTCAAGCCCGATGAATTCCTGTGCCTTTTCTTTGGTTGAGATATCGGGCATTTCGATCGGGTAGTCTATGCCGTATTTGCGAAATATTGATGTTAGCTCCAGGCTTGCTTCCTGGCTTTTCTGAATGGATGTGCCTAAAACCCTCAGCGCTTCTGATGGCGAGTGGAAACCCATGGCGTTGGCTGCCGCTACCCAGTCCCAGCGCCATTGTGAATGGCGGATCAGCTGCAATACTGGTGCCATTTCTGCTTCGGTAGCGCCTGCCTCCCAGGCATACATTGCTTCAATGTGTGCCCTGGCAAGGTTTCTTTCAGCGATACGGCGCAGTTCGCTGACCCTGCTCTGCTGCTCGTAAACCCTGTCAATGAGCGACTGCTCATCATCGCGGTGGCAAACCATGCAAGACTTGTCAACTTTGGCTAGCGGACTCACCAGGTGGTGGTCGGTAAACTTAATGCCCCCTTCGCGCATGTATGGCATGTGGCAGTCTGCGCAGGAAACATCGCGCTGTGCGTGAATGCCCGTTTTATAGAGTTCATAGTCCGGATGTTGTGCTTTCAGCATCGGTGTGCGGCTCAGCGCATGCACCCAGTCTGTATGATTAATATTGTCCAGGTAAAGCTCCATTTCTTCTGCCTTAAAACCTTCATCCCATGGAAAAACGAGATAGTTGTTTTCTCCGAAGTAATATTCAACATGGCATTGTGCACAAACGAGCGATCGCATCTCCTGGTGGGTGGCATCATTGATATCTTTGCCTTGCCTGGCAAATGCTTCGGTAAGCGCAGGCCTGGTTATGCGCAGGTTCATCGTTTGCGGGTCGTGGCAGTCCTGGCAACCAATGGGGTGCTGTATGTTTGGCCCCATTTCATTCCAGGTCTGCGCATAGTATTCACTGACGCCGATCTCATTCATCATTCTGGGTACATCGGTGCTTTTGCACGTCCAGCATGTTGCAGGCTGAGGCACATTTGTGCGAAGCGTGTTGTGGACATCCGTTACCGAATAATAATGGCCCCGCCCCTGGTTATAGTCACGAGAAAAGGCATAGCCAGCCCACATCACAACAAGCTCAGGGTACTTCTCAAGGTAATCAATCATTGCCGACCCATAATACTTGCTTTCAAAGCTTGTATCCAGCGTTAATTTATATCGCTCATATTGTCTTGGAAAGTTGTCGCCCCAAACCGCGTTGTCGGGTTCCCAGTCTGGAATTGGGCTCACCATCTGAAAATATAGCTGTGCCTCGCTGCGCCGTTCAACGATAGAGGCCGCAAAAAGACCAATTATGAATACGATGATTACGGTTGCAAAAAATAACAGCCAGTTGATCCATGGCTTTCTTCTCTTTTTTTCTGTGAGATAGCTCATAGTAATTTGTGTTTTAGTTAGGATATTCAACAATTCGCTTTGATCTACTGTCTTCTCTGCCAGTTAGCCTGTTAACCCAATCCGGCAGCACTGATGGCAGCTGTTCGACCAGGGCGTGGGGCGCACCACTCAGGCTCCTTACACTGCCGTGAGGCGTTTCCCTGTGGCAGTCCCAGCAAAGCTTTCCGTCGCCATCGCTGGCTGATCTGCCGGTAACTTCTACCAACTGAACCATATCGACAAGGTCGAGGTGGCAACGGATGCAGTTTTGTTGTACCACATTGGTGCCGCGGCTTTTGATCCTGATGACCTGGGGCTCCCACCTGAATGTGAAATAGGTGGCGTGCATCAGGCCGTCAGTGCCCTTTACATAGTATTTGCTGAATACATTATCCTTGGGTACATGGCAGTCAGCACACGTGGCCTCACTGCCATGGCTGCTTTTCGACCAGGATGCATAGTATGGATACATTACATGGCAGTTGATGCATGTCTCCGGTTCATCTGAAAGATAAGAAGTGGCATTCGAGGTATGAATGACCAGCAGCAGGATCCCCGTAAAGATACCTGCTGCAATCAATACCGTCAGGCGCCAGCCTTCAGGAGGTAAAATGAATTGGTATAAGCGCTGAATAAGATGCATAATGATTATAATATGTAAATATCATAATTTATGTACCAAATATATTAAATGTATTTTACATTGCCAAATATATTTATAATGAATTTGCGTTTATGCCTCTTTCCGGATATATTATTCCTTGATCATTGTCAATAACATCTTAAACCTTTCCGTCGCAAAGACAGCGTGCGGAATGTTTGCCGGCATGATGATGGTTTCACCTTCATTCAGCTCATGGGAGTTTTTATTGATGTGAATATCCGCAGTTCCTTCCAGAACCTGTACCATCGCATCAAACGGTGCAGAGTGCTCACTGAGCCTCTGTCCTTTGTCAAAAGCAAACAATGTGAGGTTACCCGCTGGCTTCTCCATCACGCGTTTGCTTACGATACCATTATCGGCATAGTCAATGCCGGTTTTAAAATTTATAATACGACTGTGCTCAAAATTGCTCATATCTTTTATGTTTAAGTTTTAGAAAATACTGCTGATCTATGGTTTCTGGTTTGATTTCTGCCCAAGTGACAGACATGTCGTCTTTTGAGTTTTTTATAATTTGGTACACAAGTCAAGCCCTGTGTTTACAGGTTGACTTGCCGAAAATAATCAAACCAGATCAATCAGTAAATCATTGCATTAGTGCATTTTCACATTTGCACATTTGCACATTCGTTAGCCCATCAGTACCTTCATATCTTCATCAACCGTATTGATACCGCTGATTCCGAAGTTTTCCACAAGCACATTGGCTACATTGGGTGACAGAAACGCTGGAAGGGTAGGGCCTAAGTGGATATTTTTAACACCCAGGTACAGCAGTGCCAGCAATACGATCACGGCTTTTTGCTCATACCAGGCAATGTTATAAGCAATGGGCAGTTCGTTGATGTCGTTGAGTTCAAATACTTCTTTCAGCTTTAGTGCGATGACGGCAAGGGAGTAGCTGTCGTTGCACTGACCGGCATCCAGGACTCTCGGAATACCGCCAATATCACCCAAAGGCAATTTATTGTAACGATACTTGGCGCAGCCTGCGGTAAGTATAACAGTGTCGGCTGGTAAAGCTTGTGCAAATTCTGTATAGTATTCACGGCTTTTCATACGACCGTCGCAGCCAGCCATAACAAAAAACTTACGAATGGCACCGGATTTTACAGCATCCACAACTTTGTCGGCCAGTTGCATCACCTGGTTGTGTGCAAACCCTCCAATGATCTCACCTGTCTCAATTTCCACAGGGGGCTCACAGCGCTTGGCGTGCTCAATGATCTCCGTGAAATCCTTGCGGCCGCCATTTTCTCTTTCAGAAATGTGTATGGATCCTGCCAGTCCCGACGAACCCGTTGTATAAATCCGGTCGGCGTAAGTGGCGCTTTTCAATGGAGGTACAATGCAGTTGGTAGTAAACAAAATTGGGCCGTTGAATTTCTCAAACTCCTCACGCTGCTTCCACCAGGCATTGCCATAGTTGCCAACAAAATGATTGTATTTTTTGAAGGCGGGATAATAGTTCGCCGGCAACATTTCGCTGTGGGTATATACATCCACTCCGCTGTCTTTGGTTTGTTCCAGCAGATCTTCCATGTCTCGGAGGTCGTGGCCGCTGATCAGGATGGCCGGATTATTCCGCACGCCAATGTTTACCTTTGTGATCTCAGGATTGCCATATCGACTCGTGTTGGCTTTGTCAAGAAGCGCCATGACTTCCACACCGTATTTGCCACACTCCAGTACCAGTCCGGTCAGTTCGTCAGCACCCAGGCTATCATCAAGCGTGGCGGCCAGACCTTTTTGCAGGAAGGCATTGACTTCATCGTTAATGTGGTCGAGGTTGCCGGCATGTTCGGCATAAGCTGCAATGCCCTTAATTCCGTAAGTGAGGAGTTCCCGCAACGAGCGGATGTCTTCATTTTCTGTCATCTGCAATACGCCAACCTGCTGTGCCCTGCGCTCATATTCTCCCGGGGTATAGGCAGTCCAGCGAGCTGCTTCCGGCAATTCTTCTTTATTTATTGTTACACCGGCATTTTCTAATTCCGATTCCAGCTGGATCCGAAGGGCAAAACCTTCCCTGATTTTGTCAATGAAACGCTGCTTGTCGAAATTTGCATTTGTGATGGTCATGAATAATCCTTCCTGGATAAACCGATCTGCCTCAGGAATAGCGATGCCTTTGTCGCGTGCCATGTTGGCATATACCGACATTCCCTTTAAAAAATACATCATGACATCCTGGATGCCTGCTACTTCCGGCTCTTTGCCGCAAACGCCTTTAACTGTGCATCCAACTCCTTTTGCCGCTTCCTGGCATTGAAAACAAAACATACTCATAACTTTTTGGATTTTAAAGTTCTTAATTGGGTTAAAATTTGGTTTATATGTTTTTATACTTGTTGGTCTTAAATCCCTTACTGTGTTCAAATGCCTGCAATACTTATATAGGAAAATAAGTATTTTAATGCGCAAATATACAACGAGTTTTTCGGATAAAAAAATTATATAAGTACTTATTTTCTTAAATAAAATTAAAACCATCTGAAAATGCTGGTAAATGTTTCATAGTAAATGGTTTATGGTTCAGTGCCTCCTGTCATTCTGAGTATCAAGCCCCCGTGGAACAGGCGGTGGCCACAATGCGGGAATGACATAGGGTAAGTGTTTTTCTGAAATTGATGTCTATATAAAATGCCGCCTACTTTAGCTGCTGAAAAGAGAAACAATACAACCTGGCAGGTATATCCATTGCCGTCTGCTTTAGCTGACGGATACAAGGCAGTACTATCTCAGGGGGCTTTAGCCCCAAAATAAAAGCCTATTCGGGCTTGTCTGGGACTAAAGTCCCCCTGGGAGTTGCGCCATTTCCTGCCCGTTGACTGAAGTCAACGGCAATAGATACAGAGCAGTGATGGCGAAGAATCCATTAGCCACCTCCTCTCCCTGGGGGCGCACCTGTATTGGCCTGGCTTGACCGGCCAGCAATATTATGCCGATGGGTGCCGTAGGGGCGACACTGGGGTCGCCCGCAATCGAAAATGCGGTGGCCACAATGCGGAAAGACATAAGGCTGCCAGCAACCGCATTACCAGTCATGAACCGAAGGAAACAACGGAGAGGTTTAATGTGAATAGCCCCCGAATGCATATTCTTGGAAATACAGACGAACAAATGATGCAAATCTCCAATCGCCAATCAAAAATGTTCGAATGTGAACATATGTGTTACTATATCGCACAATTGATAGCTTTTGTATGCTTGTATAAGTAACACAACTTTAGGCATATAATGATATTGGCACATTATTGAATGCATGCTTGCAAGAATCTGGTGGTGAAAATGAAAACATCTTCTTTTTCATCGCAATCGTTAATTATAAAAACCTCAGCTGCCATGTCCATGCTGCATAATTATTTCATCATTATCTTCAGAAGCATAAGAAAGAGCAGGATTTACTCCCTTATGAACATATTTGGACTGGCATTGAGCCTCGCAGCAGTGATCATAGTTACATTATATATATATACTGAATTCTCATCTGACAGCCAGCACGAAAAGGCAAACAGCATCTATAGGGTTGGCTATCACAGCCTGCAGCCCATTACGGTCAGAACAGCCATGTCGTCGGCTCCCATTGGTCCGGCATTAAAAAGGGATTATGCTGACATACTCGATTTTGTAAGGGTCAGCAATCCTATGTGGATTACGGATGGTTTATTAATGTCTTACGACAACAAATCAGCCCAGGAAAGAGGCGTCTTATTTGTTGATACCAACTTTTTTGAATTCTTTGATTATGAGTTTATCCATGGCACTCCTGGAAATGCCTTGTCCGAGCCAAATAAAATTGTATTGACAGAGCAGAAATCCAATTTCTTTTTTGGTGATGCCAATCCATTAGGGCAGGTTTTGCATGTTGGTGACGGGCACCTGATGCAGGTTGGAGCAGTGATCAGGCCATCTGAAAAGCCAACGCACATGCGGTTTCACTACCTTATGCCCATTGATGCCATGAATGGATACCTTGAGTCTGTTTATGGCTCGCTTGATCGCTTTGAGAGTCACAATTTCAACACTTATATACTGGTTAATGAAGAATTCAATCCTGATGACTTCAATCGTAACCGCCTGGAAGAATTTTTCCTTCGTTACTCAACCAGAAATTATGTAGCGGGTGATGTGCTGGAAAGCGTTCGTTTCGATTTCAAGCCTTTGCGTGCGATTTATTTCGACAATGATGCTTTCGGTGATTTATATAATCCTGACTCTGTTTCCAACAAAGGAAACAAGACCCACTTATTGGTTTTTGGCCTGATGGTCATTTTCTTGATTGCCATTGCAGCCATTAACTACACAAACATTGCCATAGCCCGTTCACTAAAGAGGTCAAAAGAAGTCGGTGTGCGAAAGGTACTTGGATCCTTAAAGAGACAACTGGTGCTTCAGCATATCAGTGAAGCTGCTGTTTTTGTGATGCTTGCGCTAATCCTGGCACTGTTTATTGCCGAATTCCTGATTCCTGGCTTTAATGCCACTATGAACAAGAGCCTCTCCTTATCTTCATTGACCGAGAAGAAAATGCTTATTTCCCTTGTCGGCATCGTGTTTCTGTTGATCATTGCTTCCGGGAGTTACCCGGCATTCTATATGTCTTCTATAGCGCCAATCGATGCGATAAAAGCCCGCTTTACAATGAGCAGGGGTGTGCTTGGGTTGAGAAGCCTGCTCCTGGGCTTCCAGTTTTTTGTTGCGATTTTCATCATCATCGTTACGGTGTTTGTTTATACACAGTTCAATTACATGAATCAGAAAAATCCCGGGTTTGCGATCCGGAACCGGGTAAATGTCATGTTGCCGACAAATGATCGCATCACACCTGAATGGATATCTTCTTTTAAAGCAAGTTTACTCCAAAACGCTGACATTAAAAAAGTAAGCTCAGCCATTATAAATCCATTGCCGGGAAACCTGGTTTCCAGGTGGTCTTTTCCTGTTGATGGTGATGATGGTGCTGAAAATGTGACTTTGTATGTGGCAAGCGTTGACCCTGACTATTTTGATGTGTTTGATATCGGCCAGACAGAAGGCCGCTTATTTTCATGGAACTCGCCAGGCGATTTTACAAACGGTGTGTTGTTCAATGAAAAAGCCGTCAGGGTTTTTGGTTGGGAGAATGCCGTTGGCAAAACCTTTAACAGGTCAGGTGAATCATACCATGTATTAGGAATTGTTTCAGATTTTCATTTCCAGCCATTTCATCAACCCGTTGAGCCGTTGATGTTAAGGGCTACGCGCAGTGGCCGGGATATTAGCATGGTTTTAAATCATGATAATGTTCCAGGCGGACTGGCTGCACTAGAATCTACCTGGCAGGAATTTCTGCCGGAATATCCCATTAAATATAGGTTTATTGAAGAAATGGTGTCAGATACCATAAGCGACGAAAAGGCCTCAGCAGCATTGCTGGCAGTAATTGCAGCTTTTGCTGTGTTTATAAGCATTTTCGGTTTGTTTGGCCTTGCCGGCTACACTACAATGCAGCGCAGCAGGGAACTGGCAGTCCGCCGTACATTTGGAGCGGAAACCTCAAACATCATCTGGCTGCTGTCAAACAACTATTTTAAAATCCTTGGATTTGCTTTCCTGCCTGCAGGCATACTGTCTTTCCTTTACATTAACCGATGGCTCGATTCCTTTGCCTATCGCATAAGCATAATGCCCTGGCCATTTATGGCAGCAGCCCTGGCAGCTGTGAGCGTCACATTAATCACAATTACTTACCACGTTCTGAAATCGTCAACCAGCAACCCCATCAATGCATTACAAAACCCATAAAGATATGTCTCCTAAGCCTCCTCTCTCATCCACCCAACATCCAACATCCAACATCCAACATCCAACATCCAACATCCAACATCCAACATCCAACATCCAACATCCAACATCCAACATCCAACATCCAACATCCAACATCCAACATCCA
>SKOK01000109.1 GCA_007120085.1 Bacteroidales bacterium
ATCTAATATCTAACATCCATTCACCATCTTAGAAACAAATACAAGCCGCAGACATACAATTACTTACGTAAATATAAACGATGAGAAGAGAGATTAAAACAGAGAAGCTGCCAATCAAAATGTGGCTTGATGATGCTGAGGCCGGTGCGATTGAGCAAGCCAGGAATCTTGCAAACTTCCCTTATGCCGTTAAGCACATTGCCTTGATGCCTGATTGTCACCAGGGTTTTGGAATGCCCATTGGCGGTGTGATGGCCACAAAAGAGGTAATCGTGCCCAATGCCGTTGGGGTTGACATCGGATGCGGGATGTGTGCAGTCCAAACCTCGCTGACTGAAATATCCCGCCCCGACATGCTGAACATCCTCTCCGGAATAAGGTCGCGCGTGCCCGTTGGCTTCAAACATCACAAACAGAAACAGGACGAATCACTGATGCCAGTGCGCCAGGCAGGATTGAGTATGCCCGTGGTTGACAGGGAGTATGAAAGTGCAACCAAACAGATCGGTACGCTGGGCGGTGGCAATCATTTTATTGAAATACAAAAAGGTTCAGACGGACTCATCTGGGTGATGGTGCACTCGGGCAGCCGGAACATTGGTTACAAGGTGGCTGACTATTACAACCGTCTAGCAGTCAAATTGAACGAGAAATGGAACAGCCCTGTTCCCAAAGCCCATCAGCTGGCCTATTTGCCTCTTGACTCCAGGGAAGCGCAGCAATATATCAACGAGATGAATTACTGTATTGATTTTGCGCTGGCCAGCCGCAAGCTGATGATGGAAAACACGCTGAAAGTGATCAAATCGCATCTTGGCGGTGACATTCAAACCGCCCCAATGATCAACATTGCCCACAACTATGCCAGTTTTGAAACTCACTTTGGCCAGGATGTGGTGGTGCATCGAAAAGGGGCCACCAAGGCCGACAAGAATACTGTGGGTATTATTCCCGGTAGCCAGGGTGCCTGCAGTTACATAGTGAAAGGTAAGGGCAACGAGGACAGTTTTGAGAGTTGTTCGCACGGCGCCGGACGCACCATGGGTCGAAAACAGGCCATCCGCAGTCTCGATCTCGAGAAAGAAAAGAAAAAGCTTGATGAAATGGGCATCATCCATTCAATACGCAGCAGAAACGACCTCGAGGAGGCCAGCAGTGCCTACAAGGATATCACCAAAGTAATGCAATACCAGGAGGACCTGGTTGACATTGTTTGTGAACTCTCGCCGCTGGCCGTCGTTAAAGGCTAACTTTGATGCAGCCAATTGACGAAAAGAACTTAATTTTGCAGGATTAAGGATTGTTCAGCATTCTGTGCAGTTCACAAAACCCTTACCCAGCCTTTTTTCACTGATCAGGAGTCTGGATTTGGCGCTTTCGATCTTGTTTAATATTATAAAGGAGTTTATTAAGAAAAAATTCATCATGGCAAAAGAAAAACCCTCAATACCCAAAGGCACCAGGGATTTCGATCCTGTTGAGGTAGCCCGAAGAGACCTAATATTTAACACGATACGTGACGTTTTTCGTCTGCACGGTTTTCGCCCGATAGAAACCCCGGCAATGGAAAACCTCTCTACCCTGATGGGTAAATATGGCGAAGAGGGTGACCGGCTCATCTTCCGGATCCTCAATTCGGGAGACTTCCCTTCAAAAGTGCCGGCAGACATATGGTCAGGGAAGGATGCATCCGTGCTTTCAGCCAGGATTTCCGAGAAGGCACTCCGCTATGACCTCACCGTTCCTTTCGCGCGGTATGTGGTTCAGCATCAGCATAAGATCACCTTCCCATTTAAGCGGTACCAGGTGCAGCCCGTTTGGCGTGCCGACCGGCCACAAAAGGGCCGGTACCGGGAGTTTTACCAGTGTGATGCCGATGTGATTGGCAGCGACTCCCTCGTTAATGAAGCCGAATTCCTGCAAATCATTGATGAAGTGTTCGAAGGACTGAAGGTGCGTGTTGGAGTGCATCTTAACAACCGAAAAATATTGGTCGGGCTTGCCGAATACATTGGCTTTCCGGATAAGATCATTGACATTACCACCGCAATTGATAAACTGGATAAGATCGGCATGGACAATGTTGTCAGTGAGCTGTTATCCAGGGGATTAACAAGCGAGGCCATCGAAAAACTGAAGCCTGTACTAGAATTGAGGGGAAGCTCAGGCGAAAAACTTTTGTTATTGAAGCAATTGCTGGCTGGCTCACCCACAGGCTTACAGGGAGTAGCTGAGATGGAGGAAGTTTTTGAGATTGTTTCCAAAACACCAGTAAAATGCGATGTAAAGCTTGATTTATGCCTGGCACGCGGACTGAATTATTACACGGGGACAATCATAGAAGTGAAGGCCATGGACGTGCCAATGGGCAGCATTTGCGGCGGCGGACGCTACGATGACCTCACCGGCATTTTTGGGTTGGAAGGCGTTTCAGGAATCGGCATCTCCTTTGGTGCTGAACGGATTTATGACGTGATGCTGTCTTTGAATCTTTTCCCGGAAGGTGTAGAAACATTTACCCAGCTCATGGCTGTTAATTTTGGTGACAGGGAACGTGATTATTGTTTGCCTGTGCTCAGCCGTTTACGCTCTGTAGGCGTTCGCTGCGAGATGTATCCTGAGTCAGCAAAAATGAAAAAACAAATGCAGTATGCCGATAAAAACAGCATCCCCTTCGTGTTGATGGCAGGGGAGGAGGAAATGAAGAATGGCCTGTTTTCACTAAAAAACATGAAAACAGGAGAACAACAAAAATTGACCACCGAACAACTCGAAGAATCTTTCATGTAAACCCCTAAACA
>SKOK01000134.1 GCA_007120085.1 Bacteroidales bacterium
ATGGTTGAAAGTTACCTCCCACATAATCTTCCTGGAAGGTTACGAGTGGATAGTAATAACATTTTCCATCGTTATCCTTTACGGCAATGGCGGCCCTGATATACCTGTGCAGAATGGCTCCGCTAATGGGGTGGTGCCGGGTGTACCATTGCGGATCTACAATGACCAGGCGCAATGCTTCGGCGGCTTTAATCCTTCCGGTGCGCCAGTCGTTGCTGTTTTTGAAAGCTTCCATCATCGCAGCTTCAGTGCCTGCATCTGTCATATTGGCCTGTGGCATCCGGGCTGCTTGCATGGCCTGTTCATCTGCGCCTTCAATGAGGGCGTGCATGATGTCGTTATACACGCTGAACTCAGCACCCGCGATGCTTAAATAGCCTTCGGCCATGTCGCGGTAATTCAGGTTGAACACGAATTTGATGTTGTGTTGTCCGGATTCAAGGTTTTGAAAGTCGTAGGCTATGCGTATAGGGCCTTCGCAGGCTGCCGGATTGGGATATTTATCGTACCTGAAAAAGTCGCTTGAATAGGAGGTGGCAAGGATGGGGTCGGGGATAACCTCAAAGACAATGTAGTCATTTTCCAGCTTAGCCCCTTCCAGGCTTCCACTGGTAGTGCGGAGGTAATCGATCTCATACCGGATCATAAACTCTGCCAGGCGCAGGTTGGGATTGTTGTAGATTTCCTTCAGGATTTTGTCGAACCATACAATACCGTAGATGTAGTCACCTGCCCTGAACTGGCGTGTAAGGTTTTGGGGGTTGAGCGGGTCGATAGGGTATTTGGAGAACATAATCACACCTGGTGTGCCTGGCTCTGCAAGGTCCATAGCGGTTAACACCGCTGTTTCTGCCGCGGCCTCTGCGGCTTCGTTTACCCGTGTTTCAGCTTCTTCTCTTGCTGCGTCTCTTGCCCCTTCGGTAACACGTCGCAAGTTCGGTCGTTGTGCAAAGCTAACCAGGGGCAGCATCAAGATCAGGATGAGGACAAAGACCATTGATGTTTGTTTGGAATTTTTCATAACAATGTGGTTTTGGGTTTATAAGTGAGTTGATTTCTGTTGTTTTTATGACTTTGCGAATTGTCATTTTCAGGGTATTGTTACCTGGATTGTTTCGCTGGGCTGGCTCTGGCGGCCGTCTTCCAGTTGTAGCCTGATGGCATAGGAAAATGAAGTTCCGCTATTGAGTCTCCTGTCGGTATATGAATTATGAGATGCTTCGAGCGTTGTAACAGGAGCCAGGGTAGCATCGCCGGTGCTTTTCATCAGGATGACATAGTAAGGGAATGGCGAATCGCATACCCATTGCAGATTCACTTGCCGGTTTTCTTCATCATATTCGGCTGTGAGGCTGATGGGTATTTCAGGTACCGGGTTGCCCCGCACCCTGAAGCTTAATACCCTGCTTAATCCGGAAGTGTTGCCGGCCAGGTCAATGGCTTCGATGCCATATTGATACGATATGGGGGAAGGTGAAGGACTGTCTGCAAAAGCGATGCGATCGCCCACCTCGGCCGGGTCAAACTCCTGCAGTAAATCCCAGCGTTCTTCTTCCTCCTGTTTCCTGAAAACCCGGTAAATCAGGAGATCTTTCGATGGGCTGGGCGACCACCATATATGTACATTTTCGGCATCCTGCCTGGCATCGACTACGAGGGGCGTAACCGGTGGTATGATATCGGGACGTGTGAGTTCTAATACTTCAGTAAATTCTGAGCGGTTGCCTGCATAATCTTCTGCCAGCACCTTGTAGTAAATATTACGGGTTAATGTTCTTACAGGTATCGTATCCCGGAAATAATTTTCGCTGATTGGTCTGGGCGTGAGAAGCACAAAATCATGATCAGCCTGGTTGGCATAAGCAACACGATAGCCACGTACGTCACTTTCGGGGGAGTGGTCCCAAAACAACTCCACAATTCCATCGTGGTAGATAATGCCGGTGAATCCTTCGGGCGTTGACGGTGGGTCATAATCTTCCACGAACCCCCTGGCTGGAATAGAATACGATCGCTTCCCTGTGAAACCAATAGATACGATGCGGTAAAACCCTCCCTTTGTTTCATAAGCTTTTTCGTCCACAAACTCTCTTTGTTGTGAATCAAGTAGTTCTTCACTGATGACCTCCCAGGGGCCATCACGGGTATTTGCTTTCTCAATAAAAAAACCAGCCAGGTCATCTTCCTCTTCTATTGTCCAGCTGATGTGAACCAAAGTGTCGTTGTAAGTCAAGGCACGATGAATTATGGGTGTCGCAAGCGGTTTCAAATCTTTTGGGGTAATGCTTACAACCTCGGTATATGGTGTAAGGTCAGCAAAGCCATCGATCCCCTGAACCCTGTAATGGTAGGTAACGCCAGGCGTAACTGTATCGGTGAACACATGGTAGTGGGTAAGCAGTGAACCGTAAAATTGCACTACGGGTGAATCGCTATGCCATGTGGGGTCAGGCTCTGTACTATAGAAAGGATGATGATTCACCCGATGAAACGTATGCCCCCCATCAGTACTCCTTTCTACAAAATAACCACTGTTGAGGTCCCTGCTCCAGGCCAATTCAATTTTATTGTAATCAGATTGCCTGATATCGATTTCTTCCGGAGGGACCAATGCCTCAGGAGGGCCACATCGCAACAGTTCAGTACCATTTGCAATGGCCATTAAATGATCGGGCGTTGTGGCCGTTACCAGGTAGTCGTAAAGCACACCCGGCTTCACATCTTTGTCGACATAGCGTAAGGCCATTGCCTCAGCTACTTTCGGACTGAATTCGGCTGCCTGCATGGCAAAGGCGAATCGGGTCTCCTGCATTTCTCGCTGTTGAATCAAGCTCTCCACAAAACCGTGCTGCTCTTCTATCAGTGCATCAGGGGCAAGCCCTTCACCGTGAATAAGTTCTGCTGCGACGGCCGCAATGGTGTCATTCGGACCAAAATAGTCCATCATCTGCTCCAGTGTCCAGGGGCGCAATGTGTCAGGGGTTAACACCTCCGAAACATACTCACCGTCTGTGTCCGTATGTCTTTTGGTAATGACATAACCATAGCGGTTGGTGACACTCCAGGCCACTGGATTATTGGGTGCCCAGCGCAATACGATACTGTCGCCATAAGATCGTGCCACGACCATGACATAAATGTCGGGTATCCCGGGTTCTTCAGGTACAGGAAGCCCGGAAGAATCATCGCTCTGGCTGTATAGCACAACAGCAGCCAGAAGCAGGAGGAGTGTAAGAATGGAACGTGCTGTTTTTTTCATGTGTGTTGATTTATGGATTTAAAACCGGTAAGTTTTCATTGAGATGTATGATAATATCATCACGTGTGTCATAATTCCAGATACTTCCGTCGGGATTATACTGGCTGTCTAAGAAATTCAGCACTTTTACCTGCAGCACCTTTGAATGGTTGCTCCAGTTCGGACTGTTATTGATCGTGGTGGTTTTTGCCATATTCCAGGGCAGGTGGTTGTTCTGTGTGGTTTTTAATGTATAGAACCATGCCACCTGGTATTTGGGCATCCATATCTGCGTATGCATGCCTGAGCCACTGATCCATTCATTGTTTCTGATCCACTCCTTGGTCCTGTTTTCGCGACCACTTCCAGAGGTAGATTCAAAATCTTCTGCTAACTCTTTAAGTTTATTAGAGAATAACCGCATAGCAAAAAGGTCATCCGTAACCTGCCGTCTGGTGGGGCTGTGCCAATAACTCAACTTTTCGGGTGGCTTAACGATATTCACAAACTGATTGGTGCTTAACTCATAATGTGATAAAACCCCCGGCATATTAAAAGGGTCAAAATCAGCACCATGGAAAACCAAATCATCATGTCTGCCGGGGTAGAGCTTATCATACTCCAACCAGCTAAATCCGTATTTGCTAAGTGGGAACAAAGGAACTCTTCTGTGTTTTGCGGATTCGCCAAAGTGAACCTCCATCTGTCTTGGATGTGGCACTATCGGAGCATCACTCCTTGGCCTCCAGTTTGTTGCAGGTGGGTGACCGCCTGAATGTTGATTGAGCAAATGTGCTCTGTAATGGAACATGTTCCCCCAGTAATGATCCCTTGGATGTTGGGCGTGATAAGGCTGGTAGAATTGTAGCAGTGGGGGCAGCGTAGCAATGTAAATGCTACTCCATGTGCCGGTATAACCAACCAGGTCATATACTTCAAAAGGTTCAGCCTCAAATTCCGAGTAAGCTAAACGTAAGCCTTCATTCATTATGCTACCAAAAGCATAGATTTTGTCACGGAGATTACGGTGCTGACTAGTTGCAAAGGTGACCGTGAACAGTGTATCGATATAATCCACTTCGAATTGCCCCAGGAGTACTTGCTGTCTGTAGTCGAGTGTGTCAGCCTTATAGAGTGCTTCATATTCTTCCAGGGTGAGCATTTCCAGAAGCTCATTAGGCTGTCCCGGGCCCAGAAATCCCGGATGTCCGCCAGAACCAGGCAAACCTGAAGGTTGATCAGGTAAAACAGGTGTCTGACCTCCTGGTAAGCCTATAGGTTGAGTTGGTAAAAAAGCTGGTTGCCCGGGCTGTTGAGGTCCATCAGCCATCACACCCTGGCCCGGCAATACACCCGAATCCTGCTCTCCTGTCGTTCCTGGAAAACCCGGTATGATCGGACTTAACGGACTAACCGGAGCAAAGTCATCATCAGGAGGCCAGGTCGGAGATGGAGATATTGGCTGCAAATTGTTTCCAATCTCATTGAAGTCGTCAAAGCTCAACCCACCCGCATTGATGATTGTATTTGTGATGAGATTATTTGCCATGCTTTTAATCACCAGCCTGCGCCTTTCTTCTGCCATTTGGGCAAGGAAATCAAGCTCTCCCTGTCGATTTATTCGAATGATCGAGAAATTATATATTTCTTCTGGCTGCAGCAAGTCTTTTGCCGTATTGGTATATGTAATGGCACTTTGGCTATACCAAGTTGACTGGCGAAACCGATGAGGTGTAAAAGATGGGTTAGCCGGATCGTCGTTATGTTTCGTTAGGTAAGCCTCAACACGCTCTTCTTCTAGATTCTGCCATAAATAGGCCATCTGGCCATAGGTGACTACTGTAAAATCCTCGTCTCTCAAAAAGTACCTTTGACGATCCAGCGGATAGCTTGCAAGAACCCGGCCATCAAAATTATTTGGAAGGTCGCCGGTGTGGAAATAAGAGTCGAGCACCTCAACATTCTCAACCGGCTCGCCATCAACCAGCGGATCTTGCCAGCTGGCCTGGTTGTTTGCGTCATAGATCCTTTGCCAGGCCCGTGCTACCGTTCGAAAGGCATAGTGAGTATGTGGCTGAAATCCACCAAATAGATCCGGATTGACAACAATCTGCGTCCGGTTATTCACATCCCCAATATGAAATGGCAGATCTATCCCCCCGGTAGCCGGATATTCGGGCAATTCATCGCTGACATGCTGATACAATCTGACGTATTCTATGGTGAATTTGTATTCCCTGATTTCACCGTGCTTATTTTCCTGTGATGGGGGTATTTCAATCAAAAATGGGAACAGATAAACATCATCAGATAATTCCACGTTGGCCGTAACCCTTGGTATGGAAAACACGCTAACCGGTTCTGCACTGGCCGATTCACTGAAGGTTTCGTACCCAGGCTGCATCTCTTCCAGGATTTGGATGTCGGCCAGGGGGTCACCCACCGGTGGCAGGCATTCCTCCCCGATGTCCATGGTGAGAGAGGTCCTGATTCTGATTCTTCCACCCAGAATACTACCTGTGACACGTGCCTTGCCTTTTGCCCAGAATGGATTGGGCATGCCTCCACGCAGGAAAGCGCCGGCAGTTAACTTCATCAGGCTAACGGAGCCTTTAAAAAACCATACATCAATTTTAATGCCCACGTCACCCTCGAAATAACCGTAAACCTGCCCCATGCCATACCATCCGTAGAATCCCATGGGTTCATTGTTGCATTCAGCATCTTCGTAATAGAGAAGGGTTACATCAAATCCGGCAATGGCCTCAAGATATGCATATACAATCAGGTTAATATCCAATACACCATGTATGCCAGCACCGAACATCATCCCCTTTTCCGGTATATTGGCAAGCGATCCCCTGTGCTGGTCAAGGTTGGCCAGATTCAGGAACTGTACGATCTTATCCGGTGGCATGGGAAGGTTGGTGTTAGGAAGGTTATTGCCTAAAGCAAAATAACAGTTCGCTGTAAGCTTTGCCTTGATAATTCCTGCATCAAAGTCGAAAAGGGTTGCTTCAACGCGATCCCCGTGAGGATCACCAACCATTAAATACCACTGACTCCCATGAGCTTCAAAATCTATGGGGATGGTTACTGAGGACATGAGGAACTCAACATGCGCTGAAGCGGAAAAAGCCAGAAGATTCTCTTCGCGATCGTAATTAATGATCAAGTTCACTTCAGCAAGCTGATCGCTGTTCTCAGGGTAATTGGTAAGCATGTAGGCATCGCCTGTGATGGTGATACTGCTGAAACGGCCTTTGCTAAATGCACATTCAAGAGAGAGCGAACCGTTCATTACATTTGGATCAGAGATAGCCAGGGTGATTGCAGCTTTGAAACCCCAAGAATCTTGCTGTGGTAAATAAACGACTCCGGAGGCTGTTGCATTGAGGTCATCCATATCCGGAATGATCTCATCGACAGGCTCTTCAGGATATTCCGGATCAGCACTTCTTGTCATGTTGTAATAAACTCCCCCACCAAAACCGCCAAGCTGCACAGTAGGACCAACAAGAGGAATTGTTGGAGAAAAGTTCGCCATGGCATCAACATACCAATACGTATAATCGTCCACACGGCCAAACTGGGCAACGGCTTGTATGGAAATGGCAGGATCGAATACAGCGCTGACCTCTCCGCGCATGCCATTGCCAAAAGTGGCATCATCATAATAGAATGTTAACAACCCTTCTATGTCAACTGGCCCGAAATCACCGCTTATTTCGACCTGTTCTACACGAACGCTCTCCAGCCCAACCTCGGTTGGAAGCATATCTTCAGCCACATTCCAATTGAGCTTTCCAAGCACATTAAAGTCCGTGTTGCATGAGAAAGCTCCGGCAATGCTGAAGCCGGCTTCTATGCTCAAGCCAAACTCATTGCCCGAAAAATAGGGTGAAGGTGTGTCAATGCTTACATCAAAAGGTCCGATGGATTTTTGCGGACTGGTCTGGCTCCAGTCGCCGGCACTGAGATAAAACTCCGGTTCTCCGGTGAGGCTGCGGTTAGCAATGCCCAGGTTTTGAAATCCAATACCTGAAAAGCTGAATACCAGCGGTATGTCTATGGCATATTCGCTGTCCAGGCTGATGTCGCCATGCAACAAAAAGCTCACCGCAGCACCGTGTTCATCTTTCACAACCTCCAAACCGGAAGACTCATATATATTCAGGCTGGCAATCCATGCAGGCATGGAAATGTCATTGGTTGGCTTTACATAAAACAGGTAATCCATTTCATCGTTGTCGTCCCAGCTCAGGATGCCTTCATAGGGCAACGGGCTGTCTGTTACGGGTATGGTGATGCCGCCGTTTATTTTTGCCAATCTAAAGTCAGATTTGTACATGTTTACGGCGATGGTGTCGATGGAAAAAGCGCATCCACCCAGAACGCCGGATTGAAGAGGGTCTAATGCGAGGATGTCAAAAGTAAAGCCCTGGTTGTCGATCAGCAGTTGATTCAATGTGATGCTTCCCCTGGGGTTGGCAGGGTCGGTTGATTTGAAGTCGGCTGGGAGCATGACCTGGAGTTGGTCCAGCCAGAATCCCTTCCATTCATTACCCCCGGCATCATAGTCTTCCTGGGAGTCGGGGTCAGGCGGGAAAGTGATGCCATCAGGGTTTTGTTTGGTCGAGTGGTCGTAAACAATTCTGTCTGCAGCAAAACTAAACCCGGAAAGTCCACGCACCTGGAAAGGTGGCACGCTGGCCTCGGCAATCCAGTCGTTCCAGTCGCTTAACCAGGCTTCAAAGCTCACGGCAATCCTGTCATCATTAGGGGTGCCATCGGCATTTTCTCCCCTTATACTGGAAGGCAGCTGCACATCAAAGCTTATCATAGCCTGGTCAAAGCCATCATTGTTCCATGAGATGAATGTGCCATCTGACATGTCTCCCAAAATGGAAGACTTTTTAAATGTGAGCCGGAATCCACCTCCAATATTGATATCAAAGTCTTGAGCCAGGAACAGGTTGGCCTCGTTGGTGGAAACCACGATGTCGGGCGTGAAACACATTCCGTGCCCCAGGAAGGCGAGCCACTGTGCGTTGTCCATTCCAGGCAAAGCCTCAGGCACCCTGAAGGCGCTAAAGGTGTTCATCCGGGCAACGTGCGGGGTAAACACCATGCCTATGATGCCGATGTCGATGTTCGTTCCGGGCACCATCGACTCCAGGTTAATGGGCAGGTTGATGTCACCCGTAAGGTTATGTATGAGTTTTGATGTTTCACCTATGTACGTGGTATATTCCTGCATTTTTTGATTGTATTGTGCAGGAATGTTAAAGTTTAACTGTGTGGCAAGGTCATCAGCGACATTGTATTGCGTTTGAGCCCAGTCAATCTGCTTCTGAATGATTTCAGGAATATAATCATGAAGTGCTGTTTCCTGCTGGCTGAACACGGCTCCTTCAAAAACCTTCAAGTCGGTATTTATCCTGATGTTTTCAAACTCAACCCTTACGCTCAGTGGAGTTCCTTGTGGATTCCAGTCCACTTTTCCCGTGCCGGTCCACATGCCGTTGTTTTCGTTTGCCTGGGTAACCTGCATGTTAAACAGTCCAATCTGCACCTGCTGACCGTTGAGGGTGCCTTCGAAAGGTGTGGTGTTTTGCGATACTTCCGCCACACATTGCGGATCAGTCGACTCGCTCGTGTCGTCAATGACGATGATTGGATCTAAAGGCTCATCTGGATCTTCGGCGTCAGGATCATCAGGTGGAGGGTCGTCATCAATGTCGTCATCGGGAGCTGGCACGCTTCCCCATACAAACGTACAAATGGGACTCATTCCGTCATTCTCAATGAAGATGTTCTCGCCGCCAAAGCCCTCTTCTGCCGTAACTTGCATGGCATACCTTTCCCCCCTTCTAAAGACACCGGGGTAGAGGTTGGTGTCAACCGGCACGGTGGCCACCATGATGTTCTGCAGCTGCAATGCAATGGGATTATAATCTATAGCGGTTTGCAGATCCTGCCCGGGCATTACTTCAACAATTCTTAAATTATAATTGAAGTTGGCAACTGCCCCGGTGCAGTTAAACGCAGGTGGCATCCAGGCTATGATGAAGGGATTGGATGGCTGAATGGTGTCATGGGGTAACTGCATGTTGCAGTTGACGGGTGTGGCCAGGATGGGCGCTGCGGCTGCATAGCAAATGTTGAAATTGGCACAGGCTCCAATCTGGGATGAAATTATTTTGGGTTGCCCAAAAGGCGCATTAAAGTCGAGGGCGGTAAAGCATATTTGGTAAAGCCCTTCAGGCAAGAGATTAAAAGTGCCATCCACATAACCCTGCTCGTCAATCCCCTTTCGGATGAGGTCATTATATGAAAGATGCCCCAAAAGCTGATCGTAGTGCATCTGGGTCAGCATCATCGTTTGAAATGGGCCAATGCTTATTGGTTGCATGGGTGGCATATTATGCGGCACTTCAACCAGGGCTGTTCCGGGCATCAGCATCTCCAGCTTGATTGAAAGGTAAAAAAGTTGTGTGGTTCTGCTGTTGTTGGTTACTGTTACCTGAACGAACCTGGCAGGGTTGTCCATGTAGTCACCCGCCCTGGGAGAAAATGGAGGCATGGGGATGACGTTGAACTGAAGCGGGTCCTGGGCTATTCCATGATAGAAAAAGAAAAGCAGAAGGGCAAGGGTTGTAATGATTTTCCGGGTCTTCATGTGTTTGGTTTTTTCTAATGATTGTCGTTGTTTCTGCTTACTGGGCTGATTGGCCTGATTCGATAGGTGTATCCCAGGGATACTGTTGTGTCATATCCATGCATGGAATACAATCCTTCCAGGTGCTTATTTTTGTTGCTGTTAAAGTTTAACCTGAAATTAAACGTGTGGCTCTTGCCATGGGTGTATCCTGCCATTAGTCCGGTCATGACCGACAAATTGCGCGTCAAGCCTTGCACCTGTCCATAAGCCAGATTAAGGTTTATTTGTATGTTCAGGTTGTCATCGTCCAGGAATCGTTTCCCTGCCCCTGCACCCATGTTTGTAGAATTAAACTCATATGCATTGGAAGAAGAGTTTATGTAACCAATGGTGGCATTTATATTGATATTTCTATCAGTAATGCCCAGCATGTATGCCAGGTTGGTTGACATTGTGGTTACTTCCGATGGATCAGTAATAAGTTTATTTTGGTTTTTGTTGATGCTGCTGTTAAGGCTGACAGTAAAACTGTGTGATCTGTCAAGCTCATCCAGGAAAGAATAGCCGGGAGTCACCGAAATATTATGCATGAAACGGTTAATCCTGATGCTGTCATTAACTACCATGGTACCGTCTTGCTGTTTTTGGTCAAAACCATTGTAAGAAAGGCTTATGTTAAATTGATCGGACATTCTGGCTGTCGCATTCATGGCATAGATCATGCTGGTGTTG
>SKOK01000259.1 GCA_007120085.1 Bacteroidales bacterium
CCATAATGGTTGAAAGATACGACAACCCCTGCCACTACCAGTGCCAGCCCGAACAGTCCGACAACAGTTGCACCGGGCACAACCAGTATTTCCAACAACAGGAATACGATTCCTACAACTATCAGACTTAAAACGATCAACCAGGTCATTGTTAACTATAATTAAGGTTTATAATACTTCATCGCTTCGGGCAGGTAGTCCCTGGCAGCATTGATTCTTCTTCTGTTAGACGGGTGTGTGCTCAGGAAGTCTGGCACCTGTGCACCGCCGGAATATTCCAGCATCCGCTCCCAGAACGTGATGGTATGTTCGGGATTGTATCCTGCCATAGCCATAAACACCATGCCGAGGGCGTCGGCTTCAAATTCATGCTGCCGGCTGTAAGCCAGGCTGCCGAGTGTTCCGCCTACGCCATAAGCCATCAGGAATATATCACGGGTAAGTTCAGGTTCTTCCCTCAGCGCTATATCCAGGCTCACGGCACCCACGGTGAGAAGTAATTGCTGACTCATGCGCTCGTTGCCGTGTCGTGCTATGACGTGGGCTATCTCATGCGCCATTACAACGGCAAGGCCATTTTCATCCTGGGTGAGATCTAAAATACCTGTGTAGAATGCAATTTTTCCACCCGGCATCGCCCAAGCGTTAACCTGTTCGCTATCAACAAGGTTAAACTCCCAGTTGAAATCCTGCACACGCGAAGCCTGATCGTTCTTACTGAGGTATTCAGTAACGGCAGAAGAGATTTTTTGACCGGTGCTTTGTACCATCTTGCTCCTTGGGTCAGATGAAGGAACAACCGTATGCTCATTCATAAAGCTTTGATAGTTGGCTGCTGCCATGTTTCCCAATAAACCATCAGGCAGCATTGTAAACTGCCGGCGACCGGTAAACAGCACGTTAGAGCAAGCCGACAATACAGTCATAGCGGCCAAAAGAATGATTAAACGCCTTGTCATCACTTATAAAAAAATTATAAATACTGTGATATGTTCAAATACTTATCACTAACAAAAATAACCAAAAAAAATGATTAATGCTGAATTTGTTTTGAATTTATTCAACCTTTTTTCTGAATGAGATCCTGTTTTCCCTTCCTTGCAGCAATCGTTTGATGTTATTGACGTGCACAATGGGAACAAAGAGGGCTACGGATATGGCAAAGATGATCTTTGGCAGCACGGTTGCTTCCTTTATGAAAATAACCGTTATGGGCAGGGCAATTGCGGACAGCATTGATGCAAGCGATACATATTTGGTGCTCAGAAATACGGCAAGAAAGACCACCAGGCAGACCAGGAAGGCTTCAGGGAAAAGGACAATGATGATTCCGACAAGAGTGGCAATGCCTTTTCCTCCTTTAAAAGAGGCAAAGACGGGAAGCACGTGACCTGTGATGGCAGCTGCTCCCAGCAACAGTTGGAAAACTACAAAAACTTCTTCCGTGGCAAACCCCTGCCTTACAAATTGTGCAAGACTCACTGCGGCAACGCCTTTCAGGGCGTCGATCAACAACACCAGGAGCCCAAACTTTGGTCCCAATACGCGCATTGCGTTTGTGGCGCCCGCATTTCCGCTGCCATGCTCCCTGACATCAATGCCCTTGAACCATTTGCCCATCCATACGGCAGTTGGAATAGACCCAATGGCATAAGCCAGCACTACGATCAACAACATGGAAACGTTAAGTTGCACATGAACATCCATAAGGCTATGGTTTAATGAGTTTTAGAGACACCCAGTCTTTGAGGGTCTTTTCGCCGGCATAATCTAGACCTTGTCCGGCTCCTTCAGCAAAGATAATATCTTTATCGAAAGCGAGGAATCCGCTTAAAAGCAATGTGCCGCCCGGCCGGAGTACTTTTACATAAGCGGCCATGTCTTCGAGCAACACATTTCGGGTAATGTTTGCAATGATGACATCAAAACTTTCATCACCAAGCAAGCCGGCATCACCGTGTAAAATGCGCATATGGCTGATGTTGTTGCGTTCCGCATTTTCGATGGTATTCTCGTAAGCAAATAAGTAATTATCAATGGCCGTAACATGTGAGGCACCCTTTTTAGCAGCCAGTATAGCCAGGACACCGGTGCCACAGCCCATATCCAGCACCCTCTTGCCTTGCAAATCGGTTTCCAGCAGCCATTCCACCACCAGTGCGGTGGTTTCGTGGTGACCGGTACCAAACGACATCTTGGGTTCGATGATGATTTCGCATTCAACACCGGGCTTTGGTTTATGAAAAGGAGCCCGGATATGGCAGCGATCCGCGATGGTTATGGCCTGAAAGTTGCTTTCCCAGACTGCATTCCAGTTCCTGCTGCCAATTTTGATCACTTCGAATGACAGCTTACCCGGACCCGCATCCTTAAACCTCTCAAAAAGCGCTTTTACGGCCTTTGCCCGGTAGTTACAAGCATTTATATATGCTTTAAAACCGTTATCGTTTTCAGAAAAGCTTTCAAAGCCCAGGTCAGCCAGCTCTGCAATCAGAATCTCTGACCAGGGTTCAGTGGGGCTGATCTGGCAGTTTAGTTCAATGTAGTTCATGGTTTCTGGTTACGGGTTCATGGTGCATGGTTTCTGGTTCTATGCCTCTTGTCATTCTGAGCGATAGCGAAGAATCTGCCGGCACAAAGAGATCCTTCACTCCGCTACGCTCCATTCAGGATGACAATAAACGTTTCAACTCTCCAACTTATAAACTATTCAACCATTCAACAAATAAACGATTCAACGATTAAACAATTAAAAAGATTGAATGATCCTGAAGAAGTCATCTGATTTGAGTGATGCACCCCCGATGAGTCCTCCGTCCACATCAGGCTGGGCGAAGAGTTCAGCAGCATTTTTTGCATTGCAGCTGCCTCCATAAAGTATCGACATGTTTTCTGCTGCCTCCGCCGAATACTTTTCCATTATCAGCTTGCGGATATGGGCGTGCATCTCCTGTGCCTGATCAGGGGTGGCAGTACGTCCGGTACCAATTGCCCATACGGGTTCATAGGCAATGATTACATTTTTGAGCTGGGTTTCATCCAGCCAGAACAAACCACGCTTCAGCTGGTCTTCCACTACCTGGAAGTGTTTATCCGACTCGCGTTCAGGAAGCTGTTCACCACAACAGTAAACGGGCTTGATGCCATTTTTGAGGGCCGTGGCAATCTTTGCGGCCAGTAACTCATCATCTTCACCAAACTGCTGGCGGCGCTCAGAATGACCAACCAGCGAATAATTTGCTCCGAGCGAGCGCAACATCAGTGCTGACACTTCACCCGTATGGGCACCATGCTCGTTATGGTGCACGTTTTGAGCTCCCACTCCAACACCCTCGTAATTGTGAAAAATATCGAGCATCCGGCTCAGATAAACATATGGCGGGAAAAAGATGACTTCCGGGAGCTCTCCACCCACGCCAGCTTCACCTGTATCAAGTTGATTATCTATCTTTACCTTTAATTCCGAAGCCAGGTTCATCGCTTCATCCAGACCAAGGTTCATTTTCCAGTTCCCTGCAACAATTTTTTTTCTCATAATTTTCAATTTCTATTTTCTAATTTATGGTATCTAATTTCTATCTAATCTAGCTTCCAACTTCCAACCTCCAACCTCTAACATCTAACTTCCAGCTTGCAACGCTTAGTGGCTTATCAATGCAGGCGCACCCGTGGATCGAGCCAGGCATAAACCACATCTACAGCGATGTTGATCATAACCAGCACCACGGAAATCAGCAGCACAGAACCCATCAACACGGGGAAATCATAGTGCTCAAGAGCATCTACGATAACGACACCGATGCCTTTCCAGTCAAATACGTACTCAACAAATACCGCGCCTGCCATCAAGGAGGCGAACCATCCCGATACGGCAGTGATTACCGGGTTCATTGCGTTTTTCATGGCATGGCGTGTTATGACACGGTATTCGGAAAGCCCTTTTGCCCTGGCTGTCCTGATAAAATCCTGTGCCATCACTTTTATAAGAGAGCTCTTGGTAAGCTCAGTTACGATGGCGAGCGGCCGGATGCCAAGGGTAAAGGCTGGTAAAATGATATTTTGCCAGGCGATGTACTCCCCTCTTCCGAAATCATCGACTTCCCAGAGCGACCCCGTCATGCTGAGGCCAGTGTAATCTCCGAGTACGTATGCAAAAACCCAGGCGATAATAATGGCTGCAAAAAACGAGGGCAGCGACATCCCAAGTACTGAAAAAACCAAAGCCCCCCTGCTGAGCGCAGGTTTGCGCTGCAAGGCAATAAAGGTACCCAGGGCAATGCCTGCAAGCATGGCAAACATAATCGACACGGATGCCAGGAGCATCGTATTTGGAAAAGCTGACCCGAGTATTTCAGTAACATTCCTGTTGCTCTGATACGACCGCCGCAGGTATGGGTGCTTGACGACCAGCGCAAGCTTACCAGTGGTTAGCAAGGCTTTATGCACATACACCTCTTCATCCAGGAAGATAAGGCTTTCACGCTGGTCGGTACGGTGCAGGCTGACCGGTGAAAGGTCGTTTAGATAGTGCAGATATTGCTTGTAAAGTGGCCGGTCAAGCCCCAGCTCGTGTTGAATGGCTTCTACCGAGGCAATGTCAGCCCGCTGGCCAAGCATCATCCTGGCCGGGTCGCCCGGTAACACGGTGAACAGGAAAAAAACAACCGTCACCACGCCAAATAATACCAGTAAGCCGTAAGCCAGACGCCTTGTTAAAAATCTCAGCACTATCCTTATGTTTTTAAACTAAATAAAAAGCAGCATTGCATTTAGATCACCCTGGTCAGCCTTCAAGCTCCAGCATGATCAATGCGAACACGGCATAGTTGATAATATCATAATAGTTGGCATCTATGCCTTCAGAAACGGAGGTCATCCCCAGATTATCTTCTATCTGTTTGACGCGCAACAGCTTCATAAGTATGATGTCTGCCAGTGAGGACACCCGCATATCCCGCCAGGCCTCGCTGTAGTCGTGGTTTTTATCGAGCATCAGCGTTCTGGCTTTCTCAAAATAATCCTCATAGAGGGCTTGCGCGTTTTGCTCATCCAGGTCGGCAGAATCGCTGAAGCCCAATTCAAGCTGAATCAGTGCCATTATGGAGTAGTTCACAATTCCGACAAATTCCGGTGTAATGCCTTCAACAATTTTTTGTGTACCTTTGTTCTGCAAAGAGCGAATGCGCTGTGCCTTGATATATATCTGATCAGTTAAAGAGGGCGGACGCAATATCCGCCAGGCACTGCCGTAGTCCTGCATCTTTTTAAGGAATATATCACGGCACATTTCAACAATTTCAGCATATTGCTGGTCTGTTTTCGACACTTTGCTCATTGCGTTGGTATGTATTGATTATCGAAACAATCTAAGGATCGCATGGCGAAAGATACGTTTTTTTGCCCAAAGAAGACCCTTAACTTCAGGGGCAAAATTATAAATTTATCTTCACCCGTGGTAATGGGTGTGATGAATATTACACCTGATTCCTTTTATGATGGTGGAAAATACAGGAATCCAATCGATGCCATTAATCTTGCGGGGAAGCATCTGGACGAGGGTGCCCACATCCTTGACATGGGTGCAGCCTCTTCCCGTCCCGGGGCAACCCTGATTGATCCCCAAACCGAACAACAACGCCTGCTGCCCGCATTAAAAGCTGTCGTTAAACAATTTCCGGATGCCATTGTCTCCGTTGACACTTATCATTCAGGTACGGCACGCAGGGCCCTGGATGCCGGGGCACACATGATCAACGACATCTCCGCTGGAAACATTGATCCCGGGATGTATGACACAGTTGCTGAATACCAGGTTCCTTATGCCATCATGCACATGCAGGGAACACCGGCAGACATGCAGTTGCACCCTCAATACAAGCGACTGGTAAAGGAAGTAGCTGCATTTTTCTCTGAAAAGACAGCCATCCTGAAGCAAAAGGGTTTACACGACATCATCATTGATCCGGGCTTTGGCTTTGGAAAAACCCCTGAGCAAAATTACAAGCTGCTGGCGAGCCTTGATTTTTTTGCCATCACAGGGTTGCCACTGATGGTTGGATTCTCCCGCAAGTCCATGATAAACAAAGTATTGCACACAACACCAGAAAGTGCACTCAACGGAACAACGGTTCTCAACACACTGGCGCTTGACAAAGGTGCAAACATCTTACGCGTACACGACGTGAAAGAAGCCGTTGAGGCCATTAAGCTTGTGACTTATTTACATAAAAACGCTTGACGCTTATAATAAGACATCTTAAAAACACTCACCAGAAAAAGAGACAAAATGGTTCAGTTTTTCATTCCTGCTTTCATCCAGATCAGGTTTCTTGATGTGCTCGATGTGCTCTTTGTAGCTGTTCTTTTTTACCAGCTCTATATGCTGATACGTGGAACCGGGGCAATGAACATCTTCCTGGGCATCCTCTCAATATACCTGCTGTGGTGGTTGGTGCGCATTTTTGAAATGGAGCTTCTGACTGCCATTCTCGGACAGTTCATATCGGTGGGTGTGCTGGCGCTTATCATTGTTTTTCAGCCTGAGATCAGGAAGTTCCTTTTGCTGCTGGGCAAGAGAAGCTTTGTCAAGTGGGGTTCCGGTGATCTTTTCAAGGGATTGTGGAACATTGAGCACGAGACAGACCTGAACATCCCGCCAATCGTAAATGCCTGCGAAGGGTTTGCAGAGCAGAAAACCGGAGCTTTGATCGTGATTACCAATAAAAATGAGCTGGAATCTTTTCTTGAGACCGGGCAAAAGCTGGAGGCACAGATTTCGGAACAGTTGCTGGGATCCATTTTTTATAAGAACAGCCCTTTGCATGACGGGGCTGTCATCATTTCCAGTAACCGCATCAGGGCGGCCAGGTGCGTACTTCCGGTTTCGGAAGTCAAGCGTTTCCCGGTTTCATTGGGTTTACGACACCGGGCTGCACTAGGCGTTAGCGAGCAATCAGACGCGATTGCCCTTGTAGTTAGCGAACAAACCGGGAAAATATCATGGTGCAAAGGTGGAGAAATCAAGCGAAATATCAGGCCATTACAGCTCAAAGAGCTGCTTGCCAAGGAATTCTTGTCGCGAAGTGAGGAAGATAAAAAGACCAAAGACCAAAAGTCATTTTTCGACAGGTTTATGAAAAACAGGCGAATAAGGTAGCCATTCTTCACTGGCTGGCATGGCCGGTTGATATTTCTAAATCCGGAAAAACGAGCTATCTCAAGAGGATCTTCATGCATTCAGGTAATCCAGGATCTTGTCTTTTTCAGATGGGTGAAAGAAGGCGGCATCCTCATAACGCCTGAACCAGGTCAGCTGGCGCTTGGCATAACGGCGCGTGCTGGTCTTGATTTTCTCAATGGCAGTTTTCAGTGTCCACTTGTTTGAAAGCCAGAAAAACAATTCCTTATATCCAACGGTATTGAGGGCATTCAGGTGCCGCATGTTATGAAGACTAATGGTTTCTTCAATCAGACCTGCCTGGATCATCTCCACAACCCTCTGATTGATCCTTGAAAATAGTTCTTGGCGCGGACGATTCAGCACCACCTTTTTAATTAAAAACGGCCTCTGCTTTTGATTGCTGGTTCTCAGCTCTGTAAATGTTTTCCCGGTAGCCAAACAAACTTCCAGCGCGCGCATGATTCGCTTATGGTTGGCAGGATCCACACTTGAGTAATAATCGGGATCGAGTTGCTTCAGCAGTTTGCGAAGGCCTGATAAGCCTTCTTTTTCATACAGATTATCAATTTCAAGCCTTACAATGGGTTCAGGGTCAGGCAATTCATCTATTCCATAACAGAGGGTATCGATGTACAAACCAGATCCACCAACGAGCAGGGCGTAATCAGATGTCTGGAACAGCTTTTGCAGCAATTGCAGTGCTTGTTGTTCAAACATCGCCACATTATAGTAGTCTTGAACTGACAGATGTCCAACGAAATGGTGCTTTACCGCTTCAAGGATTTGCTTTGATGGGGCTGCTGTGCCAATCTGCAGCTCCTTGTAAAACTGCCTGGCATCAGCTGAAAGAATTTCCGCGTTGAGTGTTCTGGCAATTTCCAGGCTCAGGTCTGTTTTGCCAACAGCAGTAGGTCCTGTAAGTACCAGCAGGCATTTATTTTTCATCCAGGAAGTCATCAGGTGGTTCAGCATCGCCAAAGAATGGATCCTCTTCATCGATTTGATCGAGGCCTGAGATATCATCCGCTGATAAGTCTTCCTCATAGTCCATTTCATCAGGTATCTCGACACCGGGAAGCTGAGCCGGAGTGGCTGTTAGCTCGCGAGGCACAGGGCCTTTGGACTTACTGAAACGGGGATAGGCAATGCTTTTGTCTTCAGGCATTATTTTGATAAGTTCTATGTAAAAAGTCCAGCGGTTGATATAGTCATACAGAAAAATCAAGCGCTGGTGTGGGTCATCAATGAAGTCCTTAAGTTCACTATCGCGCATGAGGACAGGTTTCTGCTGATTGTCAATCTGGTCTTCTTTTTCAATGTGCTTTTTTCTTTCCATGGCGCTTGTTTCGACAAGCTGTATCTCTTTTTGTTTACGGAAGCGGTGGTCGCACATATAAAAAGATGCAAGCATACCGGGGTCCAGGCCGAGGTTCCCAAGAATGGCCTGGTGAAAGTCTTCAAAAGTTTGATCAGCACGCAATTCTATTTCTCTCAGGAAATCGTCTTGGTCTTCGAAGTTGAATCTAAATTTGTATATCAGCATAAAGCTCAACTTATTATGCCCGCAAAAAGGCGTTATTTTGACAAAAATAAGAATTAAATATTACAATTCAACTGAAACATCACGGTTCATTATGGTGATGCATCAGCTTGCTTTGCATTGAGACCTAATTTTTTACCTTCTTCCACCATCAGCGCCAGGGCTTCTTCCCTGTTGTTCTGAATCTCACCTTCAAGGATGGCTTCCCGTATGGCTGTTTTTATGATTCCAACCTCTCTGGAAGGTGGAATTCCGAATGTGCTCATGATGTCATCGCCACTAACCGGTGGCTGCCAATTCCTTAAACGATCTTTTTCTTCTGTTTCCTTTAGCTTACGCCGGACAAGTTCAAAGTTTGCAAGGTATTTCCTTACTTTATCGGGGTTTGCCGAGGTAATGTCGGCCTCACACAGCATCATCAAATCATCTATGTCATCGCCAGCCTCGAACAGCAGCCGTCTCACCGCTGAATCGGTAACGATGCTTTCGGTCAAAGCGATGGGGCGCAGGTGCAGCAGCACCAGCTTTTGCACATAACGCATCTTCTCATTCATCGGCAGTTTCAGACGCCTGAAAATATCCCTGACCATTTTTTGCCCTACAAACTCATGGCCATGGAATGTCCAGCCAGCTGTTTCATCAAAGCGCTTGGTGGCGGGCTTGGCAATATCATGCAGCAGTGCTGCCCATCTAAGCCATAAATCGTTGGTGTGTTCAGCAAGCTTGTCAAGGACTTGCATCGTATGGTAAAAATTGTCTTTATGTGCTTTACCGCTTACAACTTCAACACCATGCATGGCTTCGAGCTCAGGAAAGAAATGTGGCAGCAGGCCGGTTGCCCTAAGTCTTTTGATGCCCTTACCCGGCTGTTTAGATAGCATGATCTTGTTGAATTCATCCATCACCCTTTCAACAGATACAATGCTGAGGCGGTGTGCGTTGCGTTTGATGGCTTCAAAAGATGCATAATCTATTTCAAAGTCCAGCTGTGCTGCAAAGCGGACAGCGCGCATCATTCGCAGCGGGTCATCAGAGTATGTGATGTCAGGATCAAGCGGGGTTCGAAGAATCTTTTTCTCAATGTCGCTTAGACCACCAAATGGATCAATAAGCTTTCCATAATCCTTTTTGTTCAGGCTGATGGCCATGGCGTTGATGGTAAAATCACGCCTGGCAATATCTTCCTCAAGGCTACCATCTTCAACGATCGGCTTGCGCGAGTCTTCCCTGTAGGATTCTTTGCGTGCGCCAACAAACTCTACCTGAAAGCCCTGGTAGTTAAGCATTGCTGTCCCAAAATTCTTATAGACCTTAAGAAATCTTTTGCGGTCAATCATTGTAGCGACCTCTGACGCCAGTTCAATGCCACTTCCCACCACAACGATGTCAATATCGACAGAACGCCGGGAGAGGTAAATGTCGCGCACCCAGCCTCCAACAACATATGCCGGCTTACGAAGCCTGGCGGCAGCCTCCGACACAACTTGTAAAACAACGTTATTTAAATGCTCTTCCAAAATCAATTTTTGAGTAAGGGTTCCGGTAATGTGATGCGAAACCCCTTGTTAAAAACGAATGCAAAATTAAAAAACTACCGGACACAATAGGCCTTGGCACAAAACTAATTTCTTAAAATGCGGATCTCAGCATCATTATCAATCTTGACAATGGTTGAAGGCTTTGGCCTGGCAATCGTATTTTGCTCTAAAGGAACGATGTAGTCCACTGATTGCTTGATCTGTTCATCGATTGACCTGAAGGAATATGGCAATGGACCGCCACTGATGTTGGCTGATGTGGAAATGAGGGGTTTCCCAAATGCACCCAGAAGCTGCTGACAAAAAGCATGATCAGGTATGCGTATGGCTATTGACCCGTCGGATGATATCACATTTTTTGGCAGATTTTTTCCGCCCGGGTAAATAACAGTAAGAGGTTCTGAAACACTCGCAAGGAGTTCAATGACAATATCAGGAATAAATGTAACATAATTTCTAAGCATCTCCTGGTCCTTTACGATGATGATAAAGGATTTGTCAGAAATGCGTTCCTTTACATTATAGACCTTCTCAACCGCCCTGGCGTTCGTAGCGTCGCAACCAATGCCCCAGATGGTATCGGTAGGATATAAAATGATCCCGCCTGTGTTGAGCACCGTCAATAATTCTCCCAACTGCTGTTCTTGCAACATAATCTAAACTATTTCCTTTATCGAACTATATTATTTTCACTTCTGTCCGTGAGAATTCTATTACGTCCTACCAATATTTTGTCCCTAACGGGACTTAATGAAAAACCCCACAATACTTTCTTTCTACCAATATTTTGTCCCTAACGGGACTGCCCCGAAGGGGCAAAATATTGGTAGAAAGTAGGGACGATATATATCAAGCGTTTCATAGCCAGCACACATTTTTCCCGGACAGCAGTGATTATTTTTTCCCTTTTCAGCAAAAAACTTTCAAAAACAAATTGTTATTAAAAAGCTACATATCGAACAACGCTTTTGGTAAAAAGTTTTAAAGCAGAATGAATTTTTTGCCTGCCAGCAACCCCTTACAATCATTTTATTCATTTTTTATGGGGCCACTCCCTGTGGCAAATTTATGAAATTATTGAAGCAAAATGCCATCATAAGCCAATCATTTGTCACTAATTTGTGTAACCCATTAACGGCCTGTCTTTTATGTTTTTAATAATACCGGCAACCCAGTTGATTCAATTTTTCAACAACACCTGATCTAAGACAGGTAAATCACTATATTTGCACCAACACGCTTGTTGGCATTTTGGCCGCAATGGGATTCATAGACTTTCGTGAATAATGGACAGGAGCTCAATACATAACCACATATTCTTTTTTGGGCTGTGCCTACTGGCAATGTCGATTCCCACATCGCGGTTCATGATGAGTGTTTCGCAGATCATTCTTGGTGTAAACTGGTTACTGGAGGGTGGTTATCCTGAGAAGTTCAGGCGTTTTGTCAGCAACAAGGCTGCCTGGTTTTTTACCGGCATATTTTTTGTGCACATCATCGGACTGTTATGGTCAACCGATCTTGCCTATGGCATTTTTGAAGATTTAAAAAGCAAACTGCCCACCCTGACACTCACATTTTTGGTTGTTTCATCAAAGCCATTGCCGCTTAAAAAGTTGTTCATGCTCCTGTGGTTGTTTTGCATTACAGTTTTCGTGACATCCATTGTTGGGTTAATTGTTTATCAAACAGGCGACTATCTTGACCCACGCAAAAGAATGCCATTTATTCCGCACGTTTATTTCAGTATGATGGTGGTTTTTGTCATGGTTTTGTTACCGTGGCTGGGCCATCGATTCACAAAAAACAAGGGCATCCTGCTTGTTTTGTATCTTGGTGTCGTTTGGTTAACATACTATCTTTTCCTGCTGAGCGCAATCACGGGTATCTTATGCCTGGCTGGAGTGATTGCCTTTCTGATCATTCGAGGCATGATGAAATGGCGCAGCAAATTATTAAAGGCCTTCACTGTATTATCAATCCTGTTTCTAATCGCGATATCCGTTGGCATCATTGTGTTTATGCACCAGAATGTGAGTATGGTTGTTGAGGTTCCGCCCGGTGATCTGGAAGAACGAACGGCCCTTGGCAGTGATTACGAGCACCGCCACAGCATGAATATGCGCGAAAACGGGCACCTGGTTTTTTATTTTATTGCAGAAGATGAGCTGCGCGAGGCCTGGAATGAGCGCAGCAACTTTGATTATGATGGTTCTGACAGGGCAGGTCAAAAGCTTGATGCCACGCTCTTCAGGTATATGGCATCTTTGGGGTTGCGAAAAGACAGGGAGGGGCTCGACGCACTAAGCGATGCCGATATTCGGGCTGTCGAGCGGGGTACCCCAAACTATCTTTATACGCAATGGCCCACAAGTCTCGTAAGAATACACCAAACAGTATGGGAGGTTTTCCAATATCGCAAAACTGGCAACCCTTCCGGACACACCTTCACACAGCGCCTTGAACTGTGGAGAGGCAGCATAGCTGCTTTTGAGAAAAAACCGGTTTTTGGCTGGGGCACAGGTGATATATTTATTGCCGTTGACTATGGTCTCAACAAGATCAACTCAAAAATGGAGAATTACCATATGAAGCCTCACAACCAGTATCTTCTGTTTCTGTTGACGCTGGGTATTGTCGGATCAGTAATCATATATTCATTGTACTTTCTTTATGCCAGGGAAACCAAAGCCTTCAGATATCTGCCATTCAATGTATTTGTGGTGATCATGCTGGTTTCAATGATTGGCAATAACCCCATCGATGCGCAGACAGGACAAACATTTTTCACTTTTATTACACTTGCTTTTGGGGTTATGATGCATCAAAATGATGGATAACACCTCATCAACCCCTCACCTATCTCGATCTCTATCGCATCTGATTTTTCAAAACCTGGAAGTTCAGGCCCGAGCAACTCAAATACGCTGTGGTTGGTGAAATGCGGACTTTTGTGTGCAAAATACACATAACCCCAGTCGGGATAAAGAACATCACGGTGTTTGAGCAAGCGTACCCTGATAAAACCAAAATCCTCCTTGCGGAAACGCGGAAAGGACCAATATCTGACATCTTGAAACATAACATCATATTTGATCACTTCGTATTGTTTTGGTGATGTATTGAGGTTTATGGTTCCATGAAAAAATTCATCGAGCAATAAACCTCTTCTTGAAAAGGCTTTTTTTTGTTTCCTGATGCTCCGGTTGGCCCCGCCCATGCCACTCTGATGTATTCCTTTTATGATCATCCCAATTTTGCTTTTGCTTTTGCTGAAATAAAATCATCAAGTGCCGCAATCATTATTTCGAAGGTATAATGCGAACGTACGTGTTTTTTGGCAGCCCGGGCCATTGGCTCAAACTCTTTTGGTTTGTCAAGGACTTTTTTCAGTGTTTCAGCAATGGCAGTATGGCTTGCCGGAGGAATGATTTGTGCCAGTTTTCCGTCAAGGCTTAGCTCTGCGGCCCCGTTCACATTCGTCATTATTACCGGTTTGCCGTATGCCATTGCTTCCATGGCGGCATTGGGCATCCCTTCAATTAACGAAGGGTGTAGAAACACATCGCAACCTTTCATGTATGGGGCAGGTTGATCAACGTAGCCGGCAAAAACAATCATCTCTTTTACCCCTTTCCGGTTGGCCAGGTTTTCAAGCATTCTGCTGTCTTTCCCATCTCCAAGAATATATACAAGAAGATCAGGATAATCGTTTTTCAAAGCCTGCAGCGCATCAATGAGGTATATATACCCCTTTTGAACAGCGTTAAGGCGCCCAACGCACAACACGATGCTTCGACCCGGGTGTCTTGCAAAAAAATCAAATGCAGAAACATCGTCGTCGATCAGCATTCCGTTATAGATAACCTTTATGAAGTTGTCATCCGGTAAAGCGTTGGCACGATAGATATCCCTGATGGTCTTCGTATTGGTTACCAGTCCATCAGCAAGCTTACTGATTAAAAAAACGTGTTTTCGCAGGCTTTTTTGTGGTGGTGAACCGCTGCGCACAATTACCGGCAGGCGCCCACCCCAACGGGCAGCAAGTCCTGCCACGGCCAGGTCGCGGCGTTTGCTGATAACCACATCTATCTTGTGCTTTTTAATGAAATGCGATAGTTTTAATGCATGATAGATGCTGATGTCACTAAAAATATTGATGTCAAAAGTTTCAAGGCCTTGATCCATTGCTTTTTCGAAAAAAATCGAATTGCCCTTGCCTGCAATTATGCAGTGATGGCCTATTTGCTGCAAACCTGAAGCGGCATTCACCACCCAGCGTTCACCGCCGCCGTATTTCTTTCTTCCAATGGTATGTACAAAAAGTATTCGCATCTCAGGTCACATGTTTTGGCACGGGACTAAACCTGCACGCCGTGTTCGCGCAAGGCTTCATTCAGGCTTGTTTTTCGGTCGGTGCTCTCCTTTCTTTTTCCGATAATAAGGGCACACGGAACCTGGTAAATGCCTGCAGGAAATGTTTTTGGAATACTTCCTGGAATCACAACAGAACGATCGGGGACTTCCGCCCTGTATTCAACGGCTTCATTGCCACTGACATCAATGATGCGCGTACTACCTGTCAGCACAACATTAGCGCCCAGCACAGCCTCTTTGCCAACAAGAACCCCCTCCACAACAATGCAACGCGACCCGATGAAAGCGTGGTCTTCAATGATAACGGGCGCTGCCTGAACAGGTTCGAGCACCCCGCCGATGCCAACACCACCACTGAGATGTACCCCTTTGCCAACCTGGGCGCAGCTGCCTACCGTTGCCCATGTGTCAATCATACAGCCTGCATCGACATAAGCACCAATATTCACATACGATGGCATCATCACCACATTCCTGGCCAGGAAAGCCCCGTAACGTGCTATGGCATGCGGTACAACCCTGACTCCTAATTCCTTATAATTCCTCTTCAGCGGTATCTTATCGTGAAATTCAAACGGATCAAGCTCAATGGTTTCCATCTGCCTGGTGGGAAAGTACAGGATCACCGCTTTTTTGACCCACTCATTCACAACCCATTGGCCCGAAACAGGCTCGGCAACCCTCAGCTTTCCGGTGTCCAGAAGCCTGATGACCTCGTTAATTGCTTCTTTTACAATAGGGTTGTTCAGTTGGCTGCGATCTTCCCAGGCACTTTCAATGTTCTGTTTTAATTGTTCCATTCGTAATGATCAAATTCATTAATTCAGATTAGCAAAAACACAAATATAGCGTAATTTTGAGCTTCCTTCCCAAAATGCCGGGGATTTTGTTTATAATGAATGTGTATCTTTGCAAAAAACTGCCTGATGGGAAGGATATTAGCCATTGATTATGGCCGCAAAAGAGTGGGAATAGCCGTTAGCGACGAGCTCAGGATCATTGCGGGAGGCTTGTGTACTTTGAATGTCCAGGAAGTAATCCCCTTTCTTAAAGCATACATTTCCGCAGAAAACGTGGATTGCATCGTGGTCGGGGAGCCCCTGGACATGCAGATGCGCGCTTCAGACGCAAGCCGTTACATCGAACCCTTTGTAAAGCATCTTCGCAAACAATTCCCGGATATGGCTGTTGAAAGAATGGATGAGCGCTTCACTTCGCAAATGGCCCTGCAAACCATGCGCGATGCCGGACTAGGCAAAAAAGCCAGGCAGAACAAAGCACTTGCTGACACCATCAGCGCCACGCTCATACTGCAATCATACATGGAAAAAATATCAAACGACAGAAACAAATGAGTGTATTACCAATATTGGCATATGGCGATCCCGTATTGAAGGCCAAAGCCAAACCCATAGCAAAAGACCATCCTGGACTGGACACGATCATTTCAGATATGTGGGAAACCATGTACAAAGCTGGTGGCGTTGGCCTGGCAGCACCCCAGGTAGGCAAAAGCATCAGGTTGTTTTTGATTGACGCCAACCCTTACGCCGACGAGGAACCCGAGCTGAAAGATTTCAAAAAAGTATTTATCAATGCACGCATCCTGGAAGAAAATGGCAAGGATTTTTCTTTCAATGAAGGCTGCCTGAGCTTTCCGGGGCTAAGGGAAGATATCCGCAGACAACCGGAAATAAAGCTCAGCTACCAGGATGAAAACTTCAATGAATATGAAGAGGTGTTTACAGGCATTAAAGCCCGGATCATCCAACACGAATACGATCACATAGAAGGTGTGCTGATGGTTGACCGCATCACACCATTAAAGAAAACCTTATTGCGCAAAAAACTGCAAAACATTTCAAAAGGCAATGTCAGTGTCGATTATTTGATGCGATTCCCCCTAAGAAAAAGATGATGTACCAGCACCACTGCCTTTCCAATGGCATCAGGTTAATACACCGCCACACTGATTCACAGGTTGCCCACTGTGCCTTGATGATCAATGCCGGTTCACGCGATGAAAACCTGGATGAACAGGGCCTGGCGCACTTCATTGAACATCTTTTGTTCAAAGGAACCCGCAAGCGCAAGGCCTTCCAGATTATGAGTCACATGGAAAATGTTGGTGGGGAGATCAATGCGTTCACTTCCAAGGAAGACACCTGCATTTACGGTTCATTTATGCACACCTATTACCGCAGATGGTTCGACATCTTGTCTGACATAACCTTCAATGCCGTTTTCCCGGAAAAGGAGATGGGCAAGGAAAAAGACATCATCATCGATGAGATCAACTCCTACCTGGATAGTCCGGCGGAGCAAATTTTTGATGATTTTGACGAGATTGTGTTTAACAGCCACCCGCTCGGCCGGAACATACTTGGCACACCTGATAGCATCAGGCTTTTTGATGGCGATAGCATCCGGAATTATATTTTACGTAATTATGTTACCGAAGAGATGCTCATATGCTCTGTCGGACGCATTCCCTTTAAAGATCTGATAACGCTGGCGGAAGAATATTTCGGAGCAGCGCCGCATAAGGTCAGACCTGCTACGAGGGCGTCTTTTGACGGATACAGGCCAGCGCAAAAGGTGGTAAAACGCCAGAATCACCAGGCCCATTGCATGCTTGGTAACCAGGCCGATGGATTAAATAACCAGCGAAAAACCGCCCTTTCCCTGTTAAACAACATGCTTGGCGGACCAGGGCTGAACGCGCGGCTGAATATGTCAGTCCGTGAAAAACACGGTTTGTGCTATAATATTGAAAGCATTTACCAGCCTTATTCAGATGCCGGTGTCATCAGCATATATTTTGGCACCGACTCCGCTGCCATCGACAAAACCCTCACACTGATCCACAAAGAGCTTAAGCTGCTGCGGGAGAAAAAGATTGGCAGCCTGCAGCTAAAACGCGCAAAGACACAACTCATAGGTCAGCTGGCCATCTCATTTGAATCGAACCTTAATGAGATGCTGTTTAATGGCAAAAATCATCTGTACTTTAACCAGACAGAAACCCCTGAGGACATCAGCCGGCGCATTGAGGCAGTCACCACATATGATTTGCAGGAAATCGCCAATGATGTTTTCAACCCCTCCACGATGAGTATGCTGCTGTTTAAACCATGAGTAAGCACGAAGCTCGAAGGGTTCACTGCAGGAAAAGGGGAGGATGATTGTAGAAGCTGGATGGTGGAAGTTAGAGGTTGGATGATATCTAACATCCATTTGCCATCTTGGGAATAAATACAAGCCACAGACATACAATAACTTACGCAAATATAAACATATGAAACTCCTATCTGAAGACATAGATCGCTATGCATCGGCTTTTAGCAGTCCCGAACCCGGGGTGCTGGCAAGACTCGGCCGCGACACACAGGCCAAAGTGCTGAGGGCCAGAATGCTGTCGGGGCACATGCAGGGCCGGATGCTGGCCCTCTTTAGCAGGATGATCAGGCCAAAGCGCATCCTGGAGATTGGCACCTACACCGGATACTCCGCCTTGTGCCTGGCTGAGGGACTGGACGCGGACGGCATGCTGCATACCATCGACCGCAATGCCGAACTCGAGGACTTTGCTGCAAAGTACATCCGGGAGGCTGGATATGAAAAAGTCATCAAACAACACATCGGCGAAGCCCTGGATGTGCTGCCCCTGCTCAATGAAACCTTTGACCTCATTTTCATTGACGCAGATAAGGAAAACTACATCAAATACTTTGATATTATTTACCCACGAGTGCGAAAAGGGGGTATTGTGATTGCTGATAATGCTTTATGGAGCGGGAAAGTGTTGATGCCTGATGAAGAAATGGATGAAGAAACACGCGGCATAGCGCGTTTCAACGAATATATCCGTAATCACAAAGGTGTACAACAGTTGCTTTTGCCTTTCAGGGATGGGCTGATGCTGATTGAGAAGCTTTGACAGGGGGCTCAGTCGCCAGGAATTCTGCGGGTAAAAGATGGGAGTTAAAGCGGATGCAGGCCAAACTCAACACCTAAGGCATATCTGGGCAGCTCTGGCAGTCCGGCAGACTCTTTAAACAATTCAGACATTCGGTAAGTGCCTTTGATGACGAAGTTATTGAAACCTATTCTTGCGATCAGACCGTAATTCAAATTTGCAGGGTAATTCATACCTGTTTTCCTGACACGGTAATTCACATCTTCCTCTTCATAAAACAATACGTGCCTGGTATGCAAGGTCCAGGATGCATAAATGCCCGCATCTACAAAACGCCCTATGTAGTTACCTCTCTGTCCAAAGTTGATTCGTGTGTATGCACCGATGCCTGCTTCCAGAAACACCAGCTTTTCGCTATCCCTGCTTATTGTGTCGGGTACTGATTTGGCATCTGATTGTTTGATGTGGAATGCACTCCTGCGTCCCATAATTTCGCTTCCAACAGAAAAGGTATCCGACAACCTTCCTTTATATCTGTAGCCAAATTCAAGCGATCTGGACCTTCCATATATCACGTCGGCACTGTGATGCTCCGGCGGGCCGGCCACGAACAAAACACTAAGAAATGTATGTGTATAGTGCTTTCTGTTCATCCCGAACTCGGGTGTTTCCTCTTGCTGATCCACATCTTCGGCGATCACAACTGTTTGCCCGTAACCTAATGTAAATAAGGTCATTAAAATCAGTGTAAAGATTGGTTTCATCATCCGCCAGTCTTTTTAAATAATTATTTTACGCTTATGCCGGAGGTATGACCATTAAAATGGACAAACAGGCTTTGTCCCTCATCAAAGGCATTTCTAGCAATGCTAATTTTGTCAGCATCTTGAAGATCAACAACATAATACCTGGCTATTCTTCCATCAGCGTTTCGTTTGTGGTAGTAAAGATATTTATTTCCAGGGATTTTGGCATAACTTGTTTGGTCAACTGCGTCGATTCGTTCCCGAAGCATGATTTTTATGGAGTCATTTTCTGCAATGATGTCAAAGGTTGGCATTTGGAAGCCGGCATTTTGATTAAAAAAACCGGATGCCTGTGGAATTCCGTGGCCATGTGCATAATCGTAATACGGATATAATGATGCGCTTCTTTGAATGGCATTGAAAACATCCATGTTTGACCAGTTCGGATACATTTGCCAGAGGCAGGCGGCGAATCCTGCTACCAGCGGACTGGCGAATGAGGTGCCCTGGGGCTTGGCCAGTCCCCGCCTGGATGCGGCTACGACATTGCCAAGGGCACTAACATTTGGTTTCATCCGGCCATCGGCAGTAGGACCAACAGAACTAAAGGGTGACCTGAGCATTGACGGATAATCGAGTGCACCCACGGTAAGCACGCTATCGGCGTCAGCAGGTGTTACAATGATGCGCCAGGAATCGTCGTTGCCCTGGTTGCCTGCTGAGTTGACAATCAGTATCCCCTTCCTGGCGGCGATGTGTGCGGCGCGGGCTACCAGCGAGGTCTGCCCATCCATTTGCTCCGGGTAGTACCTGTGATAGATGTATCCAAGCGAGGAATTGATGATGTCGGCACCATGCTGATCGGCCCACTCCACGGCGGCCAGCCAGTATTTTTCTTCGGCCAGCGGCTCACGTCGGATCTCTGTGCGGGCCAGTAAAAACTCAGCCCCCGTGGCCAGCCCCATAGGCTGTCCATCAAGCATACCAGCAATAGCAGATAAAACCATCGTACCGTGCGTGCTGGCAACATACACATTTTCCCTTTTCCTGTGGAAGTCATGCGTGGCAACGATTCTTCCATCATTTATAAGGTGGCTGAAGGCAGGATGGGTCTTTACCCCCCTGAAGCCGGCATCAAAAATGGCTATGCGGACGCCCTGGCCAAAAAAATTGTTTTCGTGAAACATTGTACCGGACATATGGCGCAGCTGGGCATTCAATAATGCCGTGTCAGCCTTTAAGAGAAGCGATTGTTCATCTGTTTCCTCTTGATCTGAAGCAAGCAGAAGCCTTAACGACGCCGGCCGGATTGAATCGACAAAAGACAAACTTTCTATTTCGGTAAGCTGAAAAGCAGCAGCATGGACATAAGCAGCGTTGAACCACCTGGATACCAGGCCAACTGAATCAACATAGTTGCCAAGCTGGTGCAGGTAATCGTTGCTTACAGGAAAATCCAGTGTGTCGAACAGGCTGAGACCAAGTTTTTTCCGCCGTTCAATGGCCTTTGAATCAAAAAAATCATAAGGATCAAAACAAACACCGTTTTTATCCGAAAAGAAAACCCAATACCCAGGCTCTTCATACGAAAAATGCCTGCACGCAGCAGTACGCTCGGAGGAGCTAACCGGAAATGACAATAGTACGAGTATGTAAACCACTAGCATCTTCATCTTCATCTTCATCTTCATCTTCATCTTCATCATTCAATCCCAATTGTCTGTTTTGCCGGTTGCTGAAAAAGGTCCTGAAGGCTGGTACTTATTGAAATATGGTTTGGTGCCCCAGCCAGGTGATAATTTGATCTGCCATATTGAAGCTGGAAGCGGGATATTTGTATGCCAAATCCCCAGGAAAAACCTACAGTTGACAAACGGGTATCGACTTTCATCTCCTGGCGGCGGCGATAATTGTATCCTACCCTGAAACTAAAGCTTTCCAGCGGCTGGAATTCAACACCCAGCGTAAGATGACGCATCAGGTTATCGCCAAAATCACTCATACGCTCCTGGAAGCTTTGGCTGTCATCAGCGGTGTTAAAATGATCAGGTAATAACATTGGCGAATCATAGACCAGCTTATAATTATGCAGATTGTTCGCTACCAGTGAGAACTGAAATGGCGCATTATGTAATTTTTTTGATACTCCCAATGCCAGGTCAAATGGCAGCGACTCCCTGTTATTGCCGTGATAGTAAGTGACCTGCCTGCCAATGTTGCGTGCCACGATGGCTGCAGTTAGAAGCTGATCGGGGTTGATGTATGCCACTGAAAGGTCAACAGCCATCCCCATCGAATCATACTCATAAAAAGATGAATAGATGAACTTTATGTTGCTTCCCATCATCAGCCGTTCAGTAAGCAGCCTCCCCCAGCCTATCTGCAGGCTGTATTCACCGGCTGTGAAACTGCCAATGATGTCACCACTTTCATTGGCTTCCACAAAGCTGCCGTAATCGATGTAGCTCAATGCTCCGCTGAACTGGCCAAGCCCCTCAAAATACTGTGCAAATGCCACTGTCCCGTAATTGATGTCATCAAAATAATCAACAAAATTCAGGCTGATGTGGTTGTTAATGTCCTGTGTGAGCAGCGCCGGATAGAAAAGAGCCATTCCCAGGTCGTTATCAAGGGTTGGAAAGGCATAACCACCCAGGGCTGTTACCCTGGCAGTGGCAGGCAGATTTAAAAACTCGTAAACGCGGCCGCTTTGCTGCTGTCCGTGGAGCTGAAGAGCAGAAATAAGCAATAGGCAAACGGCCGATAAGATTAATTTTTTCAATAAAACTAACAAAACAATATCTTAAAAACGGGTTACAAAATTTTGTACTATTCAAAAACGCAGCAGCCGGCATGCTTATTTTGCAGCCACTCCAATTATTTGTCCTGTTTGCACAGGACCAAAATATGCTTGTGCACCCCTTCTACCTGCGGCATGAGCAATTCACTCCCGTCATTCTTTATCACAAAGTCGGCAAGCGGCACCTTGGCATCTTCTTTCACCTGGTGTTGAATTCTCTTTTTAACATCTTCAGGCTGAACGGCATCTCGTGAGCAAACCCTTTCAATGCGCAATGATTCGGGTGCAGTTACCAGAATGATCTTATGGAAGTTTTTGTTTTGTCCGCTTTCAAATAAAATTGCAGCTTCCATGATCACATAAGGGTGATGCGAGTGCCGGGCAGCCCAGTCTGAAAAATCCTGTCGTACCTGCGGGTGGATGATGCTGTTCAGTTTTTCCAGCTTATCAGCATCACCAAATACGAGTGCAGCAATTTTTTTTCTATCCGGATGGCCATCTTCATCAATAATTGCATCCCCAAAATACTCTTTGATTTTCATCACGGTATCGGGTGTCTGCAGAAAGTATTTAGCTTGCTCATCAGCATGATATACAGGAACGCCATGCATGGCAAAAAGCCTGCTGACGGTGGTTTTGCCACTCCCGATGTTGCCTGTTAGTCCAATCTTCATCATGGCATTTTTATTCTATGATGATATACTCAATGAAGGACGGCGAAATGCTTAACACGTCAACAAATGAAGGATATGCATCAAGCTCAACGGTCAATCGACCATCAGCGGGGTCAGTGCTTATCGGGCAAGGCACGCTCGCCCTGAACATTTGTTCATTTACCGATGCATAATCATTAAGGGCAACAAGGTAGTTGACGGTAATCTTGTTGGGGAACAACCTGACGTTTGCCGGACTTGAGTCGTCGGGAGCTACGACGTGCAGGGGCAATTCAATGGATGACTCGGTAAACTCAGCCACAGGGATGGTAAGTTGTATCTCATCAGTCTCCAGATGCAATGATTTAATTGGCAATGGCTTTTTGAGGCTGAGCGCTTGTTGCGTATTTTGCCGCAGCCTTCCGGATGACCAATGCTCGGTTGCAACATATTTGAGTGTATCCAATATGCTTTCAGGACCTGTAACAAGGATGCTGTCAGGTTCAATGCTTATTTTGCCATAAGGGCGAAAGCGTTGTTCAAAGGTGATTTCTGCATCAATTCTGACCGGCAGCCGCTTTGTGGTGGATGCCACAAGTTCAACAAAAACCGTATCCGGTTGCACTGTTTCCACGGTTGACCAATGACCAAAGCGGCTTGTAAGCAATGCACTCAGGCGCCCTTCGTCAACGAAATAAAGATTTCTGCCTTCACGCCGCACAAGTGGCAAGGCGTCAGACTGGATAAAGAGGGTGTCGGCGGGTGAAAACCAAAATGCACGGATAAGCCTTAACCCTGAGGAAGTAAGCCTGTAGCTGATGACATCATCACTTTGTGATGCAGCGACCAGACCATCAGGAAATGATTCAAAAACAATGGGTTTGCTTAAGTTGGCGGAAGTTTCTTGCGACAGCTTGTTGAAAAGCCAAAAAAGCGTACTGATAGCCACGCACAGGAGAAAAATGTATATCCTGCGCTTGTTGGCTGCCTCACCGGGAGACAACGAAGAGCGTTTTAGCAATAAGAATCTCCAGGTCATTTATCTTTTATCACCAAGCTGTTCTGAGGCCCCATCCATAGCAACCGCTGAACGCTCGATGCGCAACCTGTTACCTCCTTCTACCTCAATGGTGAACGTTTTCTCCTGCTCTTCAACGATTTTTCCGTGGATGCCACCAATTGTAATGATCTTGTCACCCTTGCGCAGATTCTCCCGGAACTTGCGTAAGTCCTTCTGCTTTTTCATCTGAGGACGAATAAAAAACAGGTAAAAGACCGCGATAATCAGGATAAGGGGTAAGAAGGCACCAAGTCCGCCACCACCATTTTCAGGGGCCATTAAAAAAATATACAGCAAATTCATCGCATTCGTTTTAAGTTAAAAATTCAGTTATTTAAAAAGGCAAAGTTAATAAATAGCACGGAGAGATTAAAGAATTATCTGATCGTGTGTGCTGATATCAGTTTCTGATTGGTAAAATCCTCAACAAGTTTGTCAAGCACGCCATTGACAAATACATTGCTTTTCGGTGTGCTGTACATTTTTGAAAGTTCAATGTATTCATTAAGGCTCACTTTAACAGGTATATCCGAAAACTTCAATATTTCAGTCACTGCCATCTGCATAATGATCATGTCCATAAGGGCAATGCGCTCTGTGTCCCAGTTTTTTGTTTTTGCAGAAATGATCTGATCGAACTCCTCCTTGTTGATAATGGTTCTTTTAAACAGTTCTTTTGCAAACTCGCGATCTGTGGCATCCTTATACAGTTCCGGCAATTCAAGATAACCCTGCGATGCAGAGGCGGCCTTAAGAATTTTAATGATCGTTTTGTTCACCAGTTCCCAATCATCAATCCAGTAGATGCTCTTTTCTTCATAAAAAGAATGCAGCGGTTCAAATTCCAATATGGATTTATTAAGCATCGTCAGCACAAAACGAATATCGTCACGAAAATCAGGATCTTCGAGAGACACGTAGGTTTTGTAGTAGTTCTGATCCCTGATTGTGAGCATCAGCTTGCGCAGCAGTTCTTTCTCGTTTTGCCAGCCGATTCTTTTTTCGCGCAATGCTTTTTTGAGCAGCTCATTGCTGGCAATCATCAGCAAACATTTATTTTCAAGAAATCCACGCTTTGGATGAAGGTCTTCGTGGGATGGCAGGTGTTTTAAAAGGTTATCCCCGATGATGCGTTCCTCTTCGGTGAGCAAATCTGCGAGCAAGCTGAGCTGATAAAGGAAAAGATCGTGAATTTTCTCTATTCCGAAAAGCAGTTCCTTTTCACCTGCAGCCAAATTATCATTGTTTGACTGATAAAAAGCATAAAGGCTTTGCAATACCTTAACGCGAAGATGCCGTCTGTTTAGCATAGCATGAATTCAGTTTCTGGAAAAGAAAGCTTTTATTTAATAATTAAGCTTTCAAAATTTGGTGCAAAATTAAGATTTTTTATTGAACACCTCATATTTATAAAGCATTGTAGGTGCTATGGGCAAAAAAAACTAAAAAATGCTTCCGTTTTTTTTTATCTTTGATGGTTATTCTTATTTTTGTTATCATAATTCAAGAAATGCCAAACTATTATTTGTAAAGAAAAGAGGAGTTAATCATGGAAGAATTTGGCACAGACACCCCAAGAGACGATATCTATTCAAAATCAGTAAGGGCAGGAAAGCGAACTTACTTTTTTGATGTGAAATCGACGCGTTCCAACGAATTGTATTTAACCATAACAGAAAGCAAGCGCCGCTTCAACCAGCAGACGGGAAAGTTTTTTTATGAAAAGCACAAGCTTTTTCTTTACAGGGAAGACTTCGATAAGTTCAAGGAAGCCCTGACCGAGACTTTCGCAGCCATCGGTGAATTGCAAGGGGAAATAATCCCAAGGGAAGAGTTGCCCCCTTTGCCCGCTGAAAATAAAAGTACCGATTCAGCCGCTGATGGTATTGACAAGCAGATTGACACGGATTCAGCAGACGGCGAAGATACTGATACTACCGACGATTGACACCGGGCTTTTTCTTGCGCCTGACAAATCTTCTATTACCGGAGTTTTCACGTCTTTGTTTATCCGGGTTGTACTCAGGGCCTTTCCCAAAGTCCCCGGGCAGTGGACTTTTTTCGATCTGCTTACCCAGGAGCTTCTCAATGGATGCAAATTTTAGTTGCTCACGAGGGCCAATAAGCGTGCAGGCCCTTCCCTGGGTTTCAGCGCGGGCTGTCCTGCCAATGCGGTGCACGTAATCTTCTGCATCGTGCGGCACATCATAATTAATCACAAGGTCTATGTCTTCCACATCAATGCCCCTGGAAATGATATCAGTTGCCACAAGGATGCGGGTTTGCCGGCTTTTAAAGCGGTTCATTACCTGCTCCCTCTCTGACTGGTCAAGGTCTGAATGGATCTCCTCAACACCCTGTGTCACTTTTTTCAGCTGACGGCTGAGCTGCTTAACGCCTGTTTTAGTATCCCCAAATATCAGTATGCTTTTCATTTCAGGATCTTTTACAAGCAAAGGCACAAGCTGCAGTTTCTGGTCTTCAAAAACGACATAAGCCTCCTGCTTTATCTTTTCAGGTGGTTTAGCCAGGCCGATATTGATTTCTTTTGGTTTATGGAGAATTTTACGGGTAAGCTCTCTGATTTGAGGTGGCATGGTAGCCGAGAACAAGAGGCTTTGTCGCTTTTTGGGAAGAAAGGAGATGATTTTACTAATGTCATCGTAAAAGCCCATGTCAAGCATGCGGTCAGCCTCGTCGAGCACCAGGAACTGTAACCCACTGAAATCAACATAGCCGAGGTTCAGGTGACTGATCATCCGGCCGGGCGTACATACCACCATGTCAACGCCGCTGGTAAGCGCACGTTTCTCATTGGCATACACCTCTCCCGTTCCACCACCGTAGATGGCCAGCGAGCTGACTGGTACAAAGTAGGCAAAGCCCTCCATCTGCTGCGCAATCTGCACAGCAAGCTCGCGGGTAGGCACAATAACCAGGGCTTTGATCTTATCACCAGGCTCTGAAGTAATTATGTGGTTAATGATGGGGAGCAGAAAAGCTGCGGTCTTGCCTGTACCGGTCTGTGCACAGCCAATTACATCACGGCCATTCATGATTTCAGGAATCACTTGCTGCTGGATGGGCGTTGCATGCTGAAACTGCATCGCATCAATACCTTCCATGACACGCTGATCAAGGCCAAAAGAGGTAAACATAATGTTTTCGTTGTTATCTGTCATATGATCTGTTAATACTTTTTGCGAAATTAATGGAAATTTATGCTGGTTATTAAAAAAAATAATTGATTATTTTTGCTTGTGATGAAATATTAGCAAAATGAACATTCGTATTACCAAAGTTACCGGTAAAGCAATAAGTCCCTACATCAAAGACCTTGCAAGGCTTCGCATCCGCATCTTCCGGGACTTCCCCTACCTGTATGATGGCAGCCTTGAATATGAAGAAAAATATCTGTCCACCTACCTGAAGTCCGGTGAAAGCATCATCGTACTTGTTAAGGATGGTGATGTTGTGGTTGGTGCATCCTCGGCCATGCCAATGGAATCAGAGACATTGGAGGTACAAGCCCCTTTTCTGCGTGCCGGCATCCGTCCCGCCGAGGTTTTCTATTTCGGCGAATCCCTTTTGATGAAGGAATACCGCGGCAGAGGTTTTGGCCATGCATTTTTTAACAAACGCGAGGCATGGGCCATGAGTCTGAATCGTTTCCGGCAGTGCGCATTTTGTGCCGTAGAACGCCCCGTGGATCATCCGCTGCGTCCGCCCGATTATGTGCCACTCGATGTCTTCTGGACAAAAAGAGGCTATGTGAAACGTCCCGAAATGATTACCCATTTTTCGTGGCAAGACATTGACAAGGACAGGGAAACCGATAAACCGATGGTGTTCTGGACAAGGGAACTACCGGAACAATGATGAGCTACCCGGGAAATTTCTGCCTCAGGATGCTTTCCATTTCCTGCTGCAATGACCGGGCCGCTTCACGCGCTTTGACGTCAAAATCATCTTCTTCTGAAGCAAAGATGATGCTCCTCGATGCGTTCACGATGATGCCAACATCCCTGTTCATGGCTTTGGCTGAGATGTCTGCCAGGCTCCCCCCCTGAGCACCCACCCCGGGAATAAGGAGAAAATGGTCAGGAACCAGTTCGCGCACTGAATCCAGCATCGAGGCATGTGTGGCGCCAACGACAAACATCAGTTTGCCAGGGTCACCCCATTTCATTGCTTCTTCGATCACAAGCTCATAAAGTTTCTTCCAGTAACAGGTTTTTATGCCCATCTTTTCGAGCAAAAGCGGAAACTGGGGTTGAAGCACCTGGAAGTCCATTGCACCAGGGTTTGATGTGAGACCGAGCACAATTGTCCATTTACCCTGATAAACCAGGAAAGGTGCTACCGAATCATGCCCCATGTATGGGTTCACTGTAATTGCATCGAAATTTAATGTCTCAAAAAAAGCCCTTGCATAATGTAATGAGGTGTTGCCGATATCGCCACGCTTGGCATCGGCAATGGTCAGAACGGGGCCTTTTTCGTGCTTGATTAGGTAGTTAATTGTTTTCTCCAGGCTTTGCCAACCCTTGCTTCCCCCTGATTCATAAAAAGAAGTATTTGGTTTGTAGGCAATTGCGAGATCAATGGTTGCATCAATGATTCGTTTGTTGAATTCAAACCGGGGATCATCATATCCTTCCTTCAGAAATGATGGAATACGGTCCATATCAGCATCCAACCCTATGCATAGAAAGGATTTCTTGCGATGAATGAGCCCGGTGAGTTCTTCTTTTGTCATGGCATTGAAGCTTAAGCTACGCCTTCTTTTAGTTTTTCAGCATTTTCAGCCACCTGCAGGGCATCGATGATCTCCTGTATGTCGCCATCCATGATTGGTCCGAGATTATAAAGCGTAAGCCCGATTCTGTGATCCGTCATCCTGCCTTGCGGGAAGTTATAGGTACGGATTTTAGCCGACCTGTCGCCGGTTGAGACCATCGTCTTCCTTTGTGATGCGATTTCATCAAGGTATTTTTTGTATTCCATGTCAAAGAGCCTGGTGCGAAGGACATTCATGGCTTTGTCCATGTTCTTTATCTGTGATTTCTGATCCTGGCACGACACCACGATGCCTGTGGGGATGTGTGTCAGGCGCACGGCTGAATATGTGGTGTTCACCGACTGACCACCGGGACCTGATGAACAAAAGGTCTCCTTTTTGATATCGGCAGGCTTCAGCTCAACGTCGAACTCATCGGCTTCGGGCAATACGGCCACAGTGGCAGCCGAGGTGTGCACCCTGCCCTGTGTTTCGGTTTGTGGCACCCTCTGCACCCGGTGCACTCCTGATTCGTACTTCATGATGCCATAAACACCCTCTCCGGAAACGTTGAATATCACTTCCTTAAATCCACCTGATGTGCCTTCATTCATATCGACAAGCTCTGTCTTCCAGCGCTTTGCCTCGCAAAACTTGAGGTACATCCTGTAAAGGTCTCCGGCGAAGATGGCAGCTTCATCGCCACCGGTGCCCGCACGTATCTCCACGATGGCATTCTTGTCATCCTGCGGGTCAGCAGGGATCAACAGCAAACGGATGTGCTCCTCAAGCTCATCCTTGCGTGCCGTCAGCTCATCAAGCTCGAGCCTGGCCATCTCCTTGAATTCAGCATCTTTTTCTTTCTGGATGATATTGCGCGCAGAATCGATGTTATCAAGCACATTTTTATAATCTGCATGAGCTTCAATGATAGGCTGCAAATCTTTGTATTCTTTGTTCAGGCTGATGTA
>SKOK01000054.1 GCA_007120085.1 Bacteroidales bacterium
GATCCGGTAACATCCCGCTGGCGTGGTCAATCACTTTTGTCATACTGGCCGTGTTTTTCCTGAGTGTGTTTGTTTACCACAAGTTTATGCTTCCAAGGCCTGCTGCTGATAAAGCCGCATCGGAAGGTGAAAACAAAAGCTTGTTTTATGAGTTTTTCCAGACCTTTGGCTCTTTCTTCCGCAAAAACAACATTGGTCCGGCCCTTGCTTTTCTGCTGCTTTTCCGCCTGGGAGAAGCCCAGATCGTAAAAATGGCCTCACCATTTCTGCTGGATGCGCGTGAACTCGGCGGACTGGGACTCACAACAGGCGATGTCGGACTCATTTATGGCACAATTGGTATCCTTGCCCTCACCCTTGGCGGTATCCTGGGTGGCCTGATGGCATCCAAAAAAGGCCTCAAGTTCTGGATCTTCCCGATGGCGCTTGCCATGAATGTACCCAACCTGGTATTCGTTTATTTGTCATATTACCTGCCGCAAAGTTTCTGGTTGATTTCGGGAGCCGTGGCATTCGAACAATTTGGCTATGGCTTTGGCTTTACTGCCTATATGCTCTTTATGATCTATTTTGCTGAAGGCAAGCATAAAACAGCACATTTTGCAATATGCACCGGCCTGATGGCATTGGGTATGATGCTGCCCGGAATGATATCAGGATGGATTCAGGAAATAGTAGGGTACAGCAACTTCTTTATATGGGTTGTACTTTGCACCATCCCAGGCTTCATCATCATTCGCTTCCTGAAAATTGACAAGTCTTTTGGGATAAAGGATAAGAAGAGCTGATTGAGCGCTTCTTAATACGCAAGTGAAACGATTCTGCCATCGGCTGATGTCAGCCATAGCTGATTGTTTTCTGCATGCATGAAGTTGATTGCTGAGTTGCTGACTTTGTGTTTCCAGGCAAGTTTCTGCTTTTGGATGTCAATGGCCATTACGAGCCCATTCCTGGTGGCCGCAAAAAGCAAGTCATCTTTAACAACGATGGGGCAGGGATTGTGGTCGTAGCCAAAACCGGCATCCAGTGTCCAGAGCGTCTGAAATTCATTGCTTTTTGTTGAAACAGCTATGATGCTGTCATTCATTAGCTTGGCAAAAACGCTTTGCAGGTCTCCCGAGGCGCCCATGGATTCCCTCACCTGGTGTTTGTTTGTTCGCCAAATTTCCTGACCTGTGGCCAGGTCAAGAGCCGTCATAAAACGGTCGGGTGCAACAATGAAAACCTTTCCATTGCTGATCACCGGTACCACGTTGCCCGGCGAAAGGAGGGAAGCCGGCCGGCCGTTGTTCCATTTCCACAGCAGTTCACCGCTTGTTTTATTAAGGCAATATATATGTGTGTCCCAGGCCGTGAACACGAGGTAGTCATCATTTATGGCGGCTTGCGCCTGGATGAGCCCTTCAACATCGTTAAAAACCCAGCTCACTTCTCCGTTCGAAACGCTTATCTTATAAACACCACTGCTGCCGGAGCCCCCATAATAATAACCATCCTGAACAAGTCCGGCCGACACAACGGGGCCTGCTGTTTGCACTTCCCAGCTGATCTCACCTGAAGCCAATTCAAAAGCATAAATGCTTCCTGAAACATCCCCAAGCATTACTTTACCATTACTGAATACAGGTGTGGCAAACAGCGGCCCTTCAAGCCGGGCTTCCCACAAAATGCTTTTGTCATCTGTGTTCATGGCTTTAAGCTGCCCCAGGGAGTTGCCAAATATAACAAGCGAGTCGCCTACGACAAGCGGACCGGTAAAAACGGATGCGTTTTCTTTCCGGAGAAAATCAGGCTCAATATCGCCATAGGTTTGATTTACACTGTAGTCAGGCCGTTCAGAAACGGCCAGATGTGAAATTGCTTCATCGGGCTGCAGCATGTTTATCTCAATGCTGGGGTCAGGAAGTTCCTGCCCCACGGTTTTATCAAAGGCAAAAAGGCTGTCATTCCTGATTCGGATAATGTTGTAGCCGGGAATGTTTTCTCCCCTGTAAACCAGTGACCTGCCCATGATGCCGGGTATGCCGTCAAAGTTTAAGAGTTGTTGCCTGTGTCCGTGGCCGCAAAAGGCGATTGGATTGTCATAGTTGTTAAGGATGTCGGTGATGACATGCCATTGATCCAGGCCATCAGCAAGCGGGTAGTGAGCAAAAAAGAGCAGCTGTGTGTCGTGAGCTTTGTGTTTAACTAGTTCATCCTCAAGCCAGGCGATGTCTTCCTGTTTAATGTGTCCGTCGCCCATACGCATGAAAGGGCCTGTGTTAAGGCCTGCAAAAAGGAAATTTCCCTTCCGGAACATGAACTTGTCATCGCCCCACAAATGGATAAAATCCTGGCCAGCGCTTTCCGACCAGTTGGTTTCGTGGTTTCCGGGCAGGATGTAATAGGGCACATTCAGCTGATCAAGGATGTCTTTTGCGTTGCGAAGCTCCTCGTATGAGCCCTGGTTACTGATGTCGCCGGCCACCACAACGAGATCAAAATCACCGGCATTTACCTCCTGCACGATGGCAAGCAATTGAGCTGAGCTTTCCGCGCCCGGACTGACGTGCAGGTCGGTCAGGAATACGAAGCGGAGTTCAGGGCTGTGTTCAGTGGTGCAGCTGCTAAGGTTGAAAAAGAGGACCAATGCCAGATAATGCGGAATGGTTGTTAAGGCTATGCGCTGCATGAATGAGATAAGATTCATTTGAGAATGGTTTTGTTGACTTTTCAAAGATATGGCACAATTTTCATTTGAAATACAAAAGCCGCAGAATTATTAACATGAATTACTTACCATGCTTTGCTTCAGCAGGATAATTCAAGCTAACATGAAGGCCATTATACATTTCGCAAGAAAGATAGAAAATTATGCAAGTTGGTTATGCAGGTGTAAAAATATATCAATACTTTTGTTTATATTTTAATTTTTATATTATACATTTGTATCAATTTTTATAAATCATTCATTCATTCCAACAGTTTTAATTATTTACTAAATTATGAGTCATGAAAAAAACATTACTAATCGTTATTGGACTATTCATTGTTATGTTGGCGGTTGCTGAACCTGCGCCACGTCAAAAAGTGATCGTTGAGATTGGAACCGGAACCTGGTGTGTTTTCTGTCCCGGTGCAGCCATGGGGGCACAGGACCTGATTGACAATGGCCATGATGTGGCCATCATCAAATACCACGTTAGTGATAACTTTTCTAACTCATTCTCTACTTCCCGCACCAGTTATTATAACATGCCGGGATATCCGACAACCATGTTTGACGGTACTTTGCAACATGTTGGTGGCAACCAGAACAATAGCATATATCCAACCTATCTGCCACTATACAACCAAAGCATCAATGTTGCTTCACCGTTCACCATCGACATTAACATGCAAAACAACACAGATATTAACCATACTGTAAGTGTCACAATTACACAGGTTGCCGATTTTACTGCTAGCAACCTGGTTTTGCACGTGGCTGTTACTGAAACTGACATCCCATTTAACTGGTTCAACCAAACGCATGTAAAGGATGTATTGCGCTTGATGGCACCAAATCAATTTGGTACGTCGCTAAACTTTTCCAATACTGATGAGATAGTGGTTGAGCTCGATTTTAACATCCAGGCAAATTGGGTAGCAGAAAACATGCGCGTGGTTGCTTTTGTTCAGGATGTTCCTACCAAGAATATTTTCCAGGGTGAGATCACTGATTTAATCAATGATGAGCCTGCCACGTATGCTGTTACTTTCGATGTAATGGATGCAGACGGCAACCCCTTTACTGATGCTGTCATTACCCTGGATGACATAGAAAATGACCAGGGCGATTATCATTTTACAGGGTTTTTACCGCGCAACTATTCTTACAGCGTTTCACGCCCTTGTTCACCTGTTATAAACGGTCAGGTTTCTGTTGTTGATGATGACGTTTTTGTGGAGGTGGTTATGCCGGTGGTTGCCGGCGATGCCAACAGCGATGGGATGGTCAATGTGCTGGATGTAATTGCTACGGCTAATTACTTTGCCGGTAATGAAGTTGCTGGTTTCTGTTTTGAGAATGCCGATGTTAACCAGGATGGAGTGATCAACTCCCTGGATTTGATCGTGATCATTGGCATCTTTGCCGGCAAGTAAGCTGCAGACAATAGTCGGCTCTTTAATCATTTTTTTTTGATTCCATTGGCTTGCAAGAGTTATATGGCTCTCTTGCAATCACTTGGCAACAGAGTACAGGAAAAGGATCTCCTCAGCCCACATGTTTTCGTCGGGAGTTTCAAGGATCATGGGTATGTTGTCAAATCGCGGATCTTTCATGATGCGTGTGAATACCTCGCTGCCCAGTGTCCCTTTCCCGATGAGGTCGTGGCGATCAACGCGTGATGCGAATTCCTTTTTTGAATCGTTCAGGTGCATCCCTTTCAGGAAATCAAAACCGATGATCTCATCGAAGCGCGCGAATGTGTTTGCGAAGCCTTCCTCACTTTTGATGTCGTAACCGGCTGAATAGGCGTGGGCTGTATCAATACAAACACCAATCCGCTCTTTATCATGAATATGATCGATGATGAAGCGGATCTGTTCAAAGGTATGGCCAAGGTTGGTCCCCTGGCCGGCTGTATTCTCTATAACGGCAATAACGCCTTTGGTTTTATCGAGCGTCATGTTGACGGATTCGGCAATGGTCTTCAGGCAGCTTTCCTCATCCGTCAGTTTCAGGTGGCTGCCGGGATGGAAGTTCAAACGGTCTAATCCGAGCTGTTCGCAGCGTTGCATCTCATCAAGAAAAGCCGTACGTGATTTTTTAAGTGCTTCTTTTTCCGGATGTCCAAGGTTGATCAGGTAGCTGTCGTGCGGCAAGATCTGGAATGGCTCAAAACCATATTTCTCACAGTTTTTCTTGAAGGCAATGATGTTTTTCTCCTCCAGTGGTTTTGAAAACCATCTTTTCTGGTTTCTTGTAAACAGTCCGAATGCTTTGGCCCCGATCTGATGCGCGTTGACCGGGGCGTTTTCCACCCCTCCGGATGTACTTACATGTGCACCGATGTACTTCATAATTTTATTATGTTTGCAATTGAATAAATGAAGGGATAAAGATACGAATTTAAAGATTCCGGAAAGCACCCGGAGGATGTAATCCCATTGAAAAATTAGTCGTCATGCCAGATATAAGCTATTGTGAATTCGCCAATGGCCTGCCTTTAAAGAATGTGGACCGCATCCATCATGATACGGTTCATGGTTTTGCTGTTCATGACGACAATGAGTTGTTTGGCAGGCTCATCCTGGAGATCAACCAGGCAGGCCTCAACTGGACCTTGATTCTCAAGAAAGAGGCCGGTTTTCGTCGTGCTTATGATGGCTTTGAGGTTGGTCGTATTGCATTATATGGTGATTCTGACAGGCTGCGGTTGCTTGCCGATGCGGGCATTGTGCGCAACCGGCGGAAAATTGAAGCCATCATCCATAATGCAGGTGTTGTGATGGCACTGAAGCAAAAGCATGGATCATTCAAGGCCTGGCTTGACGGGCATCACCCGCTGGAGCTGCCATCATGGATCAAACTTTTTAAAACGACATTTCGTTTTACCGGACCTGAGATTGTCAATGAGTGGCTGATGAGCACCGGCTATATTGAGGGGGCGCACAAGCCTGGTTGTCCGGTTTACAAAAGGGTGATTGCATCACGGCCAATGTGGTTGATGCGTTGACGCTTATTCAGGGATAAGCCTTAAAAACAAACCCGGCCCCTCAGTAAGCACATAAATCAGTCCATCAGGGCCCTGTTCAATGGCACGGAACCGGGCAAAATCCTGCAGCATGATCTCTGTATGGACTACCGTCGTATCTTGAAAAACAACCCTGTGGATATGTTGTCCCGCCAGGGCAGTAACCAGCATATTATTTCTCCACTGGGGGTATTGGTCGCTATCAACATATGTAAATCCGCATGGTGCAATGGAAGGTGTCCAGTGCAATATGGGGTCGATCATTCCGGCTGCTGTCGTGTCGGGTGTAATGGTGGTGCCATCGTAGTTGATGCCGTGGGTTACTAAAGGCCATCCATAGTTTCCTCCTTTATGGATGCGGTTGATCTCATCGCCACCTCTTGCTCCGTGTTCGATGGCCCATAATTCACGGGTTTCCGGATGCAACTGCATCCCCTGGATGTTGCGGTGCCCATAGCTCCATATCTCCGGCAGCGCATTATCTGTTGAAACAAAAGGGTTGTCGGCAGGCACTCTGCCATCATCATATAACCTGATGATCGTACCATTATGGCTTGATAAGTCCTGGGCTGTGTTCATAACACCCCTGTCACCAGTGGTTGTGAACAGGTAACCCTCATCATCAAAAACAATGCGGCTTCCGAAATGGTGAGCTGCTTCTGTATGCGGTTGTGTGTGAAAGATGGTTTCAACATCAGTTAGCGTGTTGCCTTCGAGCCTGCCCCTGGAGATGGCCGTATTTCCCCCACCTTCGTTGCCACGGGCAGCATAAACCAGGTAGATCAGACTGTTTTCATTGTAATCGGGATGCATCACCACATCAAGCAGTCCGCCCTGTCCGTGTGACCAAATCTCCGGAAGTCCTTCAATTTGTTCGTTGAGGAGGTTGCCATCTTTCCAAATGCGCAACCTCCCCGGGCGCTCAGCGATCAATATCCTTCCGTCAGGCAGAAATTCCATTCCCCAGGGATTCTGAAGTCCCTCGGCCAGGGTGTCAATGTGGAAGGTTATTGCTTCCGTTTCAATCATGACTTTAACCTGGTCATTTGAGTCGGCAGCGTTACAGGCTGCCAAAATAAGCATCATGGCTAATGGTGTCCAATATCTTTTCATAACATTATGTTTTTGCGAATATAAGAAAAAAAGAGGTTAATGTGCGGATTTGATGATGCGAAAATATGAAAATGTGCGAATTGAGACCGTGGAAAGCAGGGGTATAGGCTGGGCTTGACCAGCCTGACAAACAGTATTTACTAAGGACAAATGTAGTGACAGCACTTGGGCTGTCAGTGGATCTGTTGGTTACTAAACCCGAACCCGTAACCTAAAATCCCATTCTGTTTGAGAAAATTCGTATCCATTGTCAGCCAGTGCCTGAAAAAAAACTATATTTGAAGCACCAATTTCAATACAAAACAACATCCATGAGAAAATTACTTGTCATAATTCTTTGTTTATTAAAGGTTTCTGGTCTTTTTGCACAGCAGGAGAAGGTGGACGCCATTTTTCGGAATGCGTTAACATCGGATGTGGCTTATGAAAACCTGCGCATATTATGCGCCACGACGGCTGGTCGCATATCCGGCACGCCTGAGGCTGCTGCGGCCGTGGAGTTAACTCGGCAGATTATGCTGCAAATGAATTTGGATTCAGTTTACTTGCAAGAGGTGATGGTTCCCAACTGGAAGCGGGGTGAGCCGGAGGTTGCACGCATTGTTTCGCAGCGTTTTGGCACTACCGACCTCACTGTTCTGGCCCTTGGCCGGTCTGTTGGCACCGGCAAAGATGGTGTGCTGGCTCCCGTGGTGGAGGTAAACGACTTGTCTGAACTTGAAACGCTGGGTCGTGAAAAACTTGAAGGCAAGATTGTATTCTTTAACAGGCTTGTTGATCAGCGCCATTTCAATACTTTTGATGGCTATGGCGGCGCAGTAGATCAGCGCTTTCGCGGGCCTGCCGCTGCAGCGGCTTTGGGTGCAGTAGCTGCCATAGTCAGGTCAGTAACCACTGCCAATCACGATTATGCACACACCGGTGTTACGCGTTATGTGCAGGATGGTGATAACATTCCGGCACTGGCAGTGAGCCCGGTGGGAGCTGATCTTTTAACGTATCAGCTGCGGCTTGACCCCGAACTGCAGCTGTATGTAAGAAATACCAGCCATATGCTGCCTGATGTGCTCTCTTACAATGTGATTGGAGAGATCAGGGGCTATGAATATCCAAATGAAATTATTACGGTTGGCGGGCATCTTGATGCGTGGGACAACACCGAGGGCGCACATGATGACGGCGGTGGTTGCATGCAATCAATTGATGTGTTGCGCATTTTTCTTGAAGAAGGGATCCGTCCAAAACGTACGATACGTGCGGTGATGTTCATGGATGAGGAGATCGCACAGCGCGGCGGCAACCGCTATGCTGACCTGGCCCATGAGCGTGGCGAAAAGCATTACTTTGCCATTGAATCTGACCGGGGTGTATTTACACCGCGGGGATTTTCAATCGATGCGCCTTCGCCCGAAAAACTTGAGGCCATACAGGAGATGGAAAAATACTTTGAGCCCTGGGGAATCAATGAGATTGTTGCCGGTTACAGCGGCGTGGACATTGTTCCGCTGAAAAATTATTATGAGATGACACTTGCCGGCTTAATTGTTGATACCCAGCGCTATTTTGACCTGCACCACGCCGCTACTGATACCTTTGACCAGGTGAACCGGCGCGAGATGCAACTGGGAAGTGCTGCCATGGCCGCGATCATCTACCTCGTTGATGCCCTTGATCTGGTTTCTTATGACAGATGACCGATTGCCTATTGCCGATTGCAAATTGAACAATGGGCAATAATTACCAACCATGAACCAGCAACTATGAACCATGAACCATGATTGTGCCTGACCTCAATGCGGGCGACCCCAGTGTCGCCCCTACAGCGTCCGCTGGTTATTAATGTTGGCCGGTCAAGCCCGGCAAATACAGTCGTGGCATCGTCCATAAGCAATAATAACCCGTAACCATGAACCTGAAACCATGAACCAATTATTCAAAGACCTCTGGCTTGCCGTTAGCCTGATTGCCCTGACTTCGGCAGTGTTGTTGCTTTCGGATTTGCAGCAGCGGCAGGGCCGCGTTGTAAAAAGGCCGGGCGGTTTTCCACAGATCGCCATCATGCAGATATCTTCAACTACCTTGCTTGATGCTCACGTAGCAGGTGTAATAAACGGGCTTCAGGAGCATGGCTTATATGCTGCCGACGGGAGCAATGTCAAACGCTTCAATGCACATGGCGATTATGCTACGGCAGTCACAATATCACGCGAACTGGCCAACGGGCCTTATGACCTTGTGATCTCGTCTAGCACGGTTGCCCTGCAGGCCTTCGCTAATGCCAATCGATCAACCCGGAAACTGCACGTTTTTGGAGCTGTAACCGATCCCTATGGTACTGGTGTGGGCATCACCGGGCCTGAGCCGCATCAGCACCCACCCCACATGGCTGGAATTGGTACTTTTCAGCCTGTAAGGCAGAGCTTTATACTTGCGAAAGAGCTCAACCCAAACCTGCGCCGGGTGGGTGTTGTATGGAACCCTGGTGAGCAATGTTCAGAAGCCTGTATGTTTGAAGCACGTGTGATTTGCAAAGAGCTTGGCATTGAGATTGTAGAAGCCATAGCATTGAATACCAATGAGGTATCGGAAGCAGTGCGTTCGCTTACAGGGCAAGGTGTGGACGCTATCTGGATTGGTGGGGATACGGTTGCGATGTCATCCATCCATATGATCATCAATATTGCCACCCAGGCAGGCATACCGGTGTTTACCAATGACCACCTGGATGCGCTGGCTGGTGCGCTGTTTGGCCTGGGAGCCAACTATTTCACAGTTGGAGAATATACGGCAGTGATGGCTGTTGAAATTCTTGAAGGAGCTGATCCGGCATCCTTTCGCATCGAAAATGTGGTTCCTGAAAGGTTCAGGCTGAATCATGAAGTGCTTACCCGTTTGGGGGGCGACTGGCATGTAAACCAAACCATACAGGCATTGCTGGATGAGCAGGAAAGCGACCTGTACCGGATTGCCCTGATTAACCTGGTAGAAAATGCTGCCCTGGACAATGCCATCCAGGGTGTGGGTATCGGCTTGTTAGAGAGCGGATTGCGTTCAGGCGAGGATTACATCATGAAAACATGGTCGGCACAGGGTGATATTGCACAGCTGCCCCAACTTATAGAAGCCGTCGTGCGTGAAAAACCCGACCTTATCATCACCGTAACCACACCGGCATTTATTGCCACAGCCCAGAGAGTGACAGATATTCCAATTGTGTTTACAGTGGCAAGCGACCCTGTTAAACTGGGTGTTTACACCGAAGGAAACCGGCCACCGCACATCTGTGGAATTTACGATGACCCACCCATTGATCAGCTCCTGGAAATGGCACGCAATTACGTAAGCGGATTGTCGGTTGTGGGCATTGTGTACGATGCTGCCGAGATGAATTCATTGATTTCGGTTGAAAAACTGCGCAATGCAGGCAAGGAACAAGGCATAAGGGTGGTGGAGGCTACGGTTTCCGGAACGGCGGATCTTCCGATGGCCACCCAGTCAATCATTCAGCGAGGTGCCCAGGCCATTGTCATATCTGCTGACAATACTACTTTAACAGGCTTTCCTGCCATCATAAGAGTTGCAAGGAATGCAGAGATTCCTGTTTTTACAACGGAAACGGATATGGTAAACCATGGGGCTACCGGTGCCATTGGCGATAATTATTTTGACTGGGGTCGTGAGTCGGGCATCATGGCGGCTCAGGTCTTGAGGGGCTTGTCGCCGGCACAATTGCCGGTTCGGCCAACCAGCGTTTATGAGA